>CBJLZK010000041.1:0-7018 GCA_966427515.1 uncultured bacterium
TGGCCGCACTGATTGGCAAACCTTTACAACAGACAACAGTCGCCATTATTCCAACTGCCCAAGACTACTATGTTCAGCGTGCCTGGGCTTTTAAGGTTGGCGACATAGTGAGCTATATGGAACGGCTAGGCCTGAAGGTTGATGTGGTTGATCTCCGTAATTACGATGACGCTGAACCCCTAAGAAAGAAATTAGCTACTTACAATCTGGTCTGGGCCATGGGCGGCAACACCTATATGCTGCGCTATGAGATGCGGCGCAGTGGCTTCGACAAAATTGCCAAGGATATTTTGGATGCAGGCGTAGTGTTTGGTGGTGACAGCGCCGGTGCTTTGGTAGCTGGCCAATCGATCGCTGGTGTAGAAGCTGCCGACGAACCTGAGTTCGCCGAAGAATACATTGCTGACGGCCTCAATTTAGTGCCGTGTGTTATTTTGCCCCACGCGGATAATCCGGAGTTCGCTAGCGTAATGCCAATCTTCCGCGGCCTGCACAAAGACAAGGAGATAATTGAGCTCAAAGATTCACAAGCTGTTATTTTTGACGGTAGTGAACACCGGATAGTCGATGGAGCTACCCTCTAGGCTTTAGGCGTTGCGGCTAGCATCGATAAGGAGCTTTAGTAGCTTTGTGACAGTGCCCCAGGTGCGGATGGTCATGGATTGGTATAGTGGGGTGCTCATAATCTTGTTTAGGCGGCTCTTGGTGCGGAGCGCGCTAAGGCGCTGTGAATAAATGACCTCGGCACCCGGCCAGACGGTGTCGACACCTTCCCTGGGGTCAAAGACAGCCATGGCCTCTGTGGGGCTAATGCCCATTAGGAAGATGACATCGCTGTGATACATACCTGGCTGTTCGCCAAAGCCTTTGGGCTTGGTATCGACAACCGCTTGTAGCTGGTCCAAGGACAATACCAGGACCTTAATGAGCTGGCTGTCGAGCTTAAAGTTGGCGGGCAGCGCAGCTTCGATCTGGGCTTGTACCTCGCTGGCGGATTTGGCGGAGCTGAGGATAGCGTTGCCACTGGCGATGTACGTAGAGACATTTACGAAGCCTAAGCCCTCTAGGCACTGTTTTAGGCTGGCCATTGGGACTTTGTTTTTGCCGCCGACATTGATGCTGCGTATAAGGATAACGTACGTATTCATTAAGACGTATTGTACGCTAGCTGGCTGGTTGCCAAAAAACTAAGTTTGTAGCAGGTGCCTAGCGTATAAATCTTACAGTCGTTAGTTTGTTACAATGGGGTTATGCTTAATCGCCGAATTACGTCTAGCGCGGTTGTAGTGCTCAGTTTTGTGCTGGCAGCTATTGGGGTGTTTGGGGCGTTTAAAATGACGCCAAGCGTCACGGTTTCTAATGCGGCTTCGGCACAGCTACGCGCGGCGACGGCCATGGTTGTGGCCATGGCATCGCTTGGGGGCTCGGTACTGTTTTTGGGGAGTCTCCAGCACTTCCAGGCCAAGCTGAGGTTGGCCTACCGGTTATTTGCCTTTGGTATTTTGCTGTTCGGCCTGGCGCTCATCCAATTGCCGATTATTGGTTTTAAGGATGCCTGGAATAGTATGTATGCTAATTCGGGATTGGTGATCGTACCGTTTATCTTTGCCACCTTGCTTATTTATGCCGGTATGCAGCATTTTGCCTTGTTACTGGGAGTAAAAAGCAGACTTACTGAGTGGCGGTCGGTGTTGTCGGTAGCGGCCGGGGCTACGGTGATAAGTTTTGTTGGCGGGCACTACGTGGCCCGTTACCACGACATCGCGGGCACTGACATTTACATTGCCATTGTAGCCTGGAGTGCTGTTACGATTACCTTTGCGACACTCCTGGCCAGAGGTATTGTTGACAGGATCGGGCCATTCTATCAGAGCGCTATGCGTTGGTTGGTGTCGGCGTTGGTGGTGTTGACCTTTGCGGCTTGGCACGAGTATGTCATTAACTACTTTATGAATAACGATTTCGGGTATGTTGCATACGGCTGGTCGTTTTGGCCGTTCATCTTGAGCGGCATTATGTTGCTTAAGGCTGGCTATGCCTTTGTGCTATTAGGCACCAAAGTCCCCTACATCCCCGTGCACGAAGCCCCAGGCGAGCCTGCCGAACTGCAATACGCCGACAACCTAGCTTCGCTAGCGGCACTTATTTCCTACAAAGACAGTAGTGTAGCCAAAGATATCCAATCAACAGTAGCCCAAACAGTACCGTCCAAAGCTAACCTGGTACAGTCATATAACAAGCTTGAGAACTATCTGACCCAGAAAGATCCAGTGAGGCGCTTTGGGCGCCAAGAACTACGTGGGCAGCTGCACCCAGGCTTTAGGGCGTTGGTAGAACAGCGTAACGACAGCTCCCAACAAAACTAGGTGGAACTCTAATGGCTGGAGGTTTGTAATTCGAGCCGGCTACCCTGCGTAGTGTGCGCCGGGGCCTGCTTTTGGCGGATTATGGTAATGGCGACCGTAGCTGCAATAACCATAAAGACAACGTCGGCCAAGAAAGCCATATGGTATCCGTGCACGACAGCCATAGCGGGGCCAAGATGCATTGCCGATGCGGTAGCTGATGCTGCGACACCCGACAAGATAGCCAGGCCAAGCGCGCCACCCATTTGCTGCGAAGTGGTGATCAGACCCGAAGCCAATCCTGATTCGTGTGCTGGCACGCCAGAAGTAGCAGCGGCAATAACGGGCATCATGGTGATACCGATGCCGATCGGCATAATCACAAACCCAGGCAGCAACCCGCTAAGGTAGCTAGAGTGGACACCGAGGCGGCTCAACCAAAGCATACCGAGGGCCACGATAAGCGGACCAGCAATCAAAAACCTGCGGTAGCCAAATCGTGCTACCAGCTTAGGGATGCGGGTAGATATGAAGCCTAGGATTACAGGAAATGGCAGGAAGCTAAAGCCAGTGACGACTGGCGAAAAGTGCAAGGTGTTCTGGATGTAGAGCGTGGTTAAAAAGAAGCTGCCCATCATGCTGGCATAGAGCGGCGCCATGATCATGTTGGCCCCTGTGACATTACGGATCTTGAAGATAGATAACGGCATGAGCGGCGCCTTAGTTTTGGCTTCGTTAACCAAGAAGCTAATAAGTAGTACTGCGGCTGCACCAAGGGTCATGAGCGTTTTGCCACTGAGCCAACCCCAAGTTGGGGCTTGGCTGAAGGCATACACCTGGAGCATTAGGCTGCTGGTGATCAACAATGCCCCTGGGATATCCAGGCTCACCTTCTTTTCTTCTTTTTCGTGTGTGGGCACGAACCGTGCGATCAACAGCGACATAATAATGCCGATTGGCACGTTAATAAAGAAGTTCATGCGCCAGTCAAAGTATTCGGTCAGCATGCCTCCAAGCAGCATTCCAGCGGCAGCACCGCCAGTTGCAACGAGCGACCAATAACCAAGGGCCTTGCCACGCTCTGGACCGTCGCTGAACGTCACTAGTACGATTGACAGCGCGGCTGGCGACATAAAGGCAGCAGACATGCCCTGTAGCGCTCGCAGGGCGATGGGCTCGGTTGGCGATGCAGAGATGCCAATTAGGAACGAAAACGCTGTAAATGCGATCATTCCCGTGAGTAACATGCGGCGGCGCCCAAAAAGATCGGCGGCGCGCCCACCTAGTAGCAAGAAACCGCCAAAACAGAGCGCATATGCAGTGATCACCCACTGCAAGCTGCTGGTGTTAAAGTGTAGCTGCTGTTTAATTGTCGGCAGCGCGACATTGGTTATGGCCACGTCTAGTACCACCATAAACTGGGCGATGGCAACGAGCACGAAGGTAAACCATTTGGATTTTCTGATCATATTGTCCAAAACCTTCCCTTAGTTAATGAATAGTTGATAAATACCAACTAATGATAAAAGTCAACAATTGGTTTTGTCAAACTATTTTTTCACATTTGTGATATAATGGAGGTAATGATTGATGAACAATTGCAAGACCAGCTCAGTTTGCTCATGATCCGCGCCTCCCTTAAGGGCAAGTACGGCATGATGGAAATTGCAGATAAGCACGACATCACTTTGATGCAGGCGCTGACAGTATGTTTGTTGGATCCCGGAGAGGGCGTACCGATGAGTAGCCTATCTAACTTTTTAAGCTGTGACCCTTCTAATGTCACTGGCATTGTGGACCGCTTGGTTACCGGCAAGTTTATTGAACGTAAGGAATGCGAAAAAGACCGGCGCATCAAAAATATTACCCTTACCCAGAAGGGCCTGGAATTACGCCGCGTCCTGCTACAAATAGCCGCTGAAAAGCGTCTGCCTAACCTGCGGGGGCTGTCTGACGACGAAACCCAACAGCTGATTAACTTGCTCAACAAAGCTACTAATATTCCTGGCGAAGGTAGCATTGACCCGTCTGCCAAGCACTAATGCTGCGTTTATGATGTTTAGAACTGGGCGATTTTGACAGCGCCTTGGCGCAGGACTTCGATGTTGCCGTCTTTGTCAAAACGAATAATCGTGGAAGGCGCTTTGCCTGACAGGTTGCCGCCGTCAACATAAAAATCAACGCTATCGCCAAAGTATTGCCAGGCTTGCTCCACTTGTTCTGAGGTTGGCTCGCCAGGTTGGTTTGCGCTTGATGTCGCTAATGGGCCTGTTTGTTCCAGGATCTTGCGGAAGTTTTCGTCGGCAGGAATCCTGAACGGAAGTGAGCCTAGGGTTTGATGCAAATAAAACAGATTGTCGCCTGTTGGCACAATGACACTAAGGGGGTTGGGCCACCACTTCGCTGCTTTTTCGAGCTGTTTGCTGTCGACGCCGAGCTCAATAAGCTGTTCGACGTTAGCGGCTACGATGGTGCCAGGCTTTTTTTCGCGGTGCTTGAGGGCATATAAGCGCGCGACAGCTTCGGGGCTGTGTGCGCTGGCGGCAAGGCCATAGACGGTGTCGGATGGCAGTACGCCTACTCCGCCCTTTTTGAGAATTTCGATGGCAGCTTCAACAGAGACTAGTTTGTTTTGCAATTCTGGTTTCATCATGGCATTGTAGCACGAAACACCCCAATTTAACAGGGGTGTTTCGCATAAATGGGTAATTAATTCCTGACGTCCACGCTCGTGCTGGTGTTGTTGCTGTTCGAGGTCGAACCGCTCACCGCACTACCGCCGCTCGTGTTGTACGAGACGTTGGCGTTGCCGGAGCTGGCGTATTGGCTGGTGTTGTTGCTGACATTCACAGAGTTGTTATTGGTGCTGCTGTAGTTGCTGCTAACAATGTGGCGTACTGTCACATTTGAACCGGGGCCAGTGTTAGAGATTGTGGTGTCAGAACCACTACCTGCACCACTGCCCATACCGCCGCTGGTGGTTGGTGCGCTGTAGCCGCCACCCATACCGCTACCGTTGCCTATGCTGTAAGAGCCGCTGGTGCCGTTTTGATTGTTGCCTGCGCCGCTCCAAGCACCGCCGCCGGAGGTGTTGTAGCTACTGCTGGCACTCCCTGAGCCTGCCATTTGGCCAGTTTCGTTATTGGCATTTACATTGTTTTGGTTATTGGTGCTGCTGTTGACGGTTGAAGCACCAAGTACGTGAGTCGTCGAGTTTGGACCGGTATTGGAAACAGATGTACTGCCGCCACCCGTACCGCCGGCGCCCAGGGTCTCGCACGCCCCACTGCCGTTTTGGCCGTTAGAAATATTGACGTTCATACTGGTATTGTTGCTGTTGTTGGCGTTACCAGAGCTGGCACCGCCGCCGTTGCCCCAGTTGGTTGACCAGTTGTTGGCCTGGCTGTTCATAAAAGCCATAAACTGGGTGTGCCACTGGTCGTAGCTAAAGCCGTGGGCTTGCCAAACGGCGGGATCCCAGGAGCTCCAGCCCGAAGACATTCCGCCATTGGTATTAAAACTGCTGGTGGCATTGCCAGTCGTAGCTGACTGGCTGGTATTATTTTGGACGTTCACATTATTATTGTTGTTAGTCACGCAGTGGACATTGGAGGTGTCCGCAATACTCGTATACGAGCCTGGCCCTGTGTTATTGACCGCATACTGTGCCGAGGCCGCCCCGGTAAAACCGAAACAGGTCGCGCTGACTGTGGCTACCAAAACAGATAGCGCACTCGAGATTTTTCGCTTCATACTACCCTCCTAGAATTAAGCCTTGTTAATAAATTCAGATTGGACCACATAAGCTCGCGCGTCTGTAAAAAATTTCGCATATTGAACTTATGCTTAGCTTTGTTTGCCTAGCTGTCAAAAGCGTTATTTGTGGTATGGAATACCAGCAGAAATGGTACTGGCCCTATAAAGTGTTTCGAGGAGGATAACCATGGCTAAGTCGTGAGGGAACGTTAACTTGGACAGGCCCCATTGCAGGTCGGCTTGGTTAATGACCTCTTGAGGTAAACCCTCGGGACCGCCGATCATAAAGCACACTTCACGAGCTTCGATAGCTCGCTTATCTAGGAGCGCTGCGAGCTCGGGACTGGTGAACTGCTTGCCATCAATTACCAAGGCAACTTTGTAGGCAGTATTGGCGGTTTGCATCAGGTAGTTGGCGTCGTAGGCAAACTTATCGGGTACGTGGCTGACCCGGATCGTGTGGTAGTGCCCTAGCCGCTTGAGGTACTCGTCCCAGCCAGCCCTGGCATAGGCTAGCTTGGGTTCGCCGACGGTGACGATATGTAATTTCATAGATCTATAACCGCCTTGTTCTGGCTGGCGCGTAGGCGATAGTGTTTGCCCTGGAAGAAATCGTGGATGGCCCGTTCAACCCCAGGCAAGGTTTCGCGCTGGTAGTCATCAATGACGATGCGGCCATGTTTACTCATCTTGGGGTACACCAACCTGAGTGAGCTGATGATCGATTCGTAAAAATCACCGTCCAAAAATGCAAATGCGATTGGTTCGGGCACGTCGCTGGAGCCGAGTTCGTTGAACCAACCTTTGTGGATGACCGGCGGCCGCAGATTACCGCTACGGAACTGCTGCAGAAACTCCTTGCGGGTAACAAATAGCTTGCCGGCCTCAAAGTCGACGCCAGCGGCGTTGCTGTCCTG
>CBJLZK010000042.1:0-7000 GCA_966427515.1 uncultured bacterium
ACCTGGTCTACAACTCCTGTAAGCTCATCGTCAGAAAGCTGCTTAGGCAGGTATTCTTCGATGACAGCCTTTTCGCGCAGCTCTTGAGCGGCACGGTCGCCTTCACCAGCTTTTTCGTATAGGTCCGCACTTTCTTGGCGCTTCTTGGCTTCTTTGGCAAACAAAGCAACAATAGCTTCGTCGTCCAAGCCATTTTCGCGTGCGCCCTTCTCTACTTCAGCATATAGAATAACGCTTTTTAGGCCACGAATAATCGTGGCCCGTTCACGGTCTCCACCGAGCAAGGCTTTTTTCAGGTCTTGCTCTAATTGCTGCTTTAGCATCTCTGTTATCGCTGGCCGAGTTTAATCTTCTTGAGCTTAAGGCTCTTGCGCTGCTGGCGAACGATAGCCTTTAGGCGACGCTCACGCTTGCTAATAGGCTTCTCGAAGTACTGACCGCCCTTAACAGCGGCAATAGTACCTGCTTGCTGAACCTTGCGGTTAAAGCGGCGAAGCAAGTTTTCCAGTGATTCTTTTGAGTCTTTACGTGTAACTTGTATCATTTCGTTCCTATTCTACCGTAACAGAGATAAGTTTGCAACTCCTAAGTGGAATTACATCATTTGTTTTTTCTGCTGAGTGGCCCGCTGGCTCTTGAGTACAATACTCTGCAGTTCCTTAAAGATAGGGAATTGCTTGTTAGTGTGGTAAATCTTGGTGTTACCTTGCTTCTCCGAAACGAGGAAACCAACCTTCTCGAGTCGCTTTAGCTCACGCTGAATGTTTCCAGCATCTTCCTTGATAAGCTTAGCCAAACCGCGGACATGCGTTTTGAAATCAGGATATTTTGCATAGATCACTATGATCTTGCGTCGGACTCGTGAGGTGATAAATACATCTAACATAAGCGTTTATTGTTATTCAAACAACGTGAACAAAGTATAGCTGCTCTACGGATTGTTTTCAACCCTGAAGTTCCAGTTTTACCCTATAATACAAAGTATGAACTATATGGAGGTCCTCGTAGCCGGTGCTGCCTATCATGGCGGTGAGGCGTTGACATACAGCAACGAGCAACCGCTTGACCAGGGGTCAATTGTTGTTGTCCCCCTCCGAAACCGCCGAGTATTAGGTGTTGTCATTAATTCTGTCAGCAAGCCCTCATTTGCTGTCAAAAGCATTCTAGGGCCAGCAGACTTGCCGCCCCTCCCCAAGCCACTCATTGAACTCATGGCTTGGATGAAGAGTTACTATCCGAGCTCCTACGGCATCATTACCCAACAATTCATGCCCAAGGACCTGCCCAAGAAGCCGGTCGACCCCGCCAGCGCGCCCCCGCTCGACGCCATTAACCTGCCACCTCTTACCAAAGACCAAGAGCATGTCCTGTCAGACATTAAGGGTCCTGGCGCGTATCTGCTACACGGCGAAACCGGTACAGGAAAAACGCGGGTATACATCGAACTGGCCAAACGGAGCATTGCAGCTGGTAAATCGGCAATTATCCTTACGCCAGAAATCGGTCTGACTTCCCAGCTAGCTAATGATTTCCGCCATGTCTTCCAAGATCGCGTAGTCGTTATCCATTCCCAGCTCACCGAAGTCACCCGCCAACGCCTATGGGTAAGCATTCTTAAGCAAAAGGAACCTCTGGTAATACTAGGGCCCAGATCCGCCCTGTTTAGTCCGCTAGCAGCCGTAGGCTTTATCGCTGTCGACGAAGCACACGAGACTGCCTACAAACAAGACCAAAGCCCCTACTATCACGCTTCACGGGTTGCTAGTAAGTTAGCAGAGCTTCATAGGGCTCCGATCATTCTTGGCTCAGCCACCCCACTTGTCACCGATTATTACATGGCCGAAGCCAAAGGCAGGCCCATTTTGCGCATGGAGCAAACAGCCCGCCAGGACGTTTCCAACGAATCGTCGGTTAGCGTTGTCGACCTTCGTGACAGGAGCAAGTTCACCAAAAAGTCATATCTTTCCGATGAGCTAATCAGCGCAGTATCTGCCACGTTACAGCAGGATGAGCAAACCCTACTGTTCCTAAACCGGCGCGGCACAGCCCGGGTAATCTTTTGCGAGCAGTGTGGCTGGCAAGCCGCCTGCCCCCATTGTGACCTCCCGCTCGTCTACCATGGGGACACTCATTCTATGCGATGCCATACCTGTGAATATAAATCTGCAACGCCGCTCAGTTGTCCTGTTTGTCACAACGCTTCTATCGTTTTTAAAAGTATTGGTACTAAAGCTATCGTAGACGAAGTAGGCAGACTCTTCGCTGATGCCCGTATTATGCGTTTTGATAACGACAACAAAAAGACTGAGCGGATTGAGCAGCACTACGATGCCGTCAAAAATGGTGATGTCGATATTATTATTGGGACACAAACGTTAGCCAAGGGGCTAGACTTGCCCAAATTAGGGCTAGTGGGAGTGGTCATTGCCGATACTAGCCTATACTTCCCTGACTTTAGCGCCGAGGAACGTACGTACGAACTCCTGAGCCAAGTGCTCGGGCGCGTCGGGCGCGGTCACCGAGCCGGCAAAGCTATCGTGCAAACGTACGCGCCTGACAGCCCGCTCCTGAAGGCTATTCTGAATAAGGACTGGCAGACCTTTTACCAGAAGGAACTGGAAGAGCGTAAAACCTTCCTATTCCCGCCCTTCTGCTACTTGCTCAAACTCACCTGTCGCCGAGCCAGCCTTGCCAGTACCCAACAAACAGCAAGTAAGTTTGCGAATGAGCTTAGCCGTTCTGGATTGCGCATTCGCATCGAAGGGCCAGCCCCTGCCTTCCATGAACGGATACAAAATAAATATCAGTGGCAGGTCGTCGTTAAAGCCAAGGACCGACGCGAGCTCATTAAGGTCGTCGAGATGTTACCAAGTGGCTGGTCGTATGACATCGACCCAATGAATCTGTTGTAGCAAATATTGTCCTATCAGCTCACAATAAGCTATACTCTCTGTTGATGGATAAAAACAATATCATTTCTTTGCCCAATAAACACCTCCGCGAGCGGTCAAAAAAAATTGGGATTGTCACTGACGAAGTTAAAAAACTTATCGACGGTATGCAGGCTGCAACGCTCGACTGGGAAGCCAGCCGCGAGCACGAAGTCGGCGTAGCCTTAGCGGCTATCCAAGTCGATCAACCTCTGAGGATTGTCGTAATTCGTAATGATTTTGACAACAAGGAAGACAAGACCTTTACCATTCTTATCAACCCAGAGATCACAAAATACGAAGGAAAAATTGAACAAGATTTCGAGGGTTGTCTGAGCGTGCCTGACATTTACGGCAAGGTACCTCGTTACACCAAAGTCCGGGTTCGCGCACAGGATGCAACTGGCCGTTTCTTCCGCATAACCGCCGAGGGGTTCCTGGCCAGGGTCTTGCAGCACGAAATCGACCATACTAACGGCATTGTCTTTATTGATCGCATCCAGGAAGACGCTTCAGCCTTCTTCCGCCTCCGTGATGACGGCCACCTAGAGAAGCTCAACTATGAAAAAGATGTCCGAGACAATAGTATTCTTTGGTAGTGGCCCCGTAGCCGCTGAAAGCCTGCGCCTACTTAGCCAGAGCTTTACCATCGAGGCCGTCATCACTAAACCCCGGCCAGCGCACCACAAAGGCAGCGTACCAGTTTTGGACATCGCGGCGGCACTCGATTTGCCAATTTTTACCGTTACCGACAAATCTTCCCTGAAGGAACTATTTGCGACACGCCCCGTCAAGAGCCGGGTAGCCGTACTGATCGACTTTGGGATTATCGTACCCCAATCAGTCATTGATTACTTCCCTATGGGCATTGTTAATAGCCATTTTTCGTTACTCCCTGAGTGGCGCGGAGCCGACCCGATCACTTTTTCCATCTTAAGCGGTCAGCGGTATACAGGCGTCAGCTTAATGCTCTTGGTAGCTGCCATGGATGAAGGTCCCCTTTTGGCCCAGGGAACCTATGAACTAAGTCCAGAAACAACCACACCAAGCCTAACGGAAGATCTTGTCGAACTAAGCTATCGTCTGCTTGACGAGGTGTTGCCCAAATACCTTGCCGGCGACGTCGTACCCGTTTCTCAGGATCCCAGCACCAAAGCGACATATTCGCGCAAGCTCTCCAAAGAAGATAGCATCGTAGACTGGCACAAGCCGGCAGAACAACTCGAACGCGAAATCAGGGCCTTTGCCGAATGGCCTAAAACCCGTGCCGACTTTGGCGGCCTCGAAGTCGTACTTACAAAGGCACATGTTGTCGACGGCAATGACACACCCGGAAAAACCACGCTTGTAAACAAAAAGCCAGCCATCTGCTGCGGCAAGGGCATACTCGTTATTGACCTGCTCAAGCCTGCCGGCAAAAAAGAAATGACCGGCGAGGCATTCCTCGCCGGCTATAAAAAGCTATTTCTTTCCTAGTTAAAAGCCACCGGGTGCTTGTGGAGCGCTTGGATCCTGTGGAGATACACCAGGCTGTTGCCCGGGTGCTGCAGGCGCAGGTGGCATCTGTTGGCCCATAGGCTGGCCAGGCATTTGCTGGGGCTGAGCCATTGGCTGTTGTTGCTGTGCTGGCATAGCTGCAGCCTGCTGTGAGCTAGCCACAATCTGTGGCGCTACTTGCTTAATTTCTAGCTTGAGCTTTTCAAACTCAGCTGCCACAACTTCTTTGTAGTTGGGGAAATTAGTTTCCAGCCATTGCAAGGCACCGGCTTCGTCATTGCGGTTGATGAATTCTTCGAATTCATTCAGCTGAGCGTCGCTCATCTGTTTGGCCAATTCCATACCGACACGCATCTCGAGCGTCTCGTAGATGTGGGCCAGCATCTTCTTTTTTTCTTCAGGTGACAGTGCGCCCAAGCCCAGTTCTTGTAGTAGGTTGTCGTCTAGCTTTATCATATTGACCTCATTGTAGCATGGTCAGATTACAAGGGCTACTTTATCGCTATAGAGTACGCGTGATGGTCTCGCGGGTGAAGAATTCAATACGGTCACCATCTTGCAACTCAAGACGGTTGTCAGTTTTGATGTTTACACCACACATCTCACCCTCAAGGACTTCCTTAGCGTCTTGTGGACCACGCTTTAGGTTGGTAACTTCGACCTCAGCGATTTGGTCGTCGCCACGGAAGACGCGTGCCAAAGCAGGCGCCAAGAGGTGCCCCTTAGTCACTTCACCACCGCAGATTACTTCTGTTTTGGTGGTCTTGAATATACCGCGTACAACAAGTCGGCCAAGGCTGGTCTCGACTATTTCTGGAGGTAGAAGCTTTACAAGCTCACTTTTAACGTCATCTATGAGTTCATAAATCACGTTATATACACGAATTGAGATTTTATCACGTGATGCTAGTCGCTTAATGTTGGTAGGCGTAGCCACGTTAAAGCCATAGATGATCGACTTGCCAGTCGAGGCAATATGCAGGTCGTTCTCGGTAATAGCACCCACGCCCGAGCCCACGATGTGTACGGCCACTTCGTCGGTATCCAAAGCTTTAAGGCTGTCAACGACCGATGTTAACGACCCTTGGACATCAGCACGGATAATGACGTTTAGCTCGTTAACCTGGTTATTCCGGTTGATCATACGGATCAGCTCGCTACTGCTCATGTCGTTACGGGCACTTGCACCTTGCTTCTGGATACCAGCCTTCTCGGCTTGCTGGCGGGCTACCTTCTCATCTTTTACTACAGTAAACTCATCACCAAATTCTGGTAGCGCCTTAAAACCAGCGATTTCTACAGGGGTAGAAGGCTTAGCCTCTTTAATAGCACTCCCGTCACTTGCGTTCAGGGTTCGGATCTTGGCATATGTTGTACCAGCTACAATAAAGTCGCCGGTTTTTAGCGTGCCTTCTTCTACCAAGGCATTTGCAATCGGGCCACGGCCTTGTTCAAGGTGTGACTCAATAATCAGGCCAGTGGCAGGGCCATCGGCCTCTGCGCGGAAATCCTCAACGTCAGACACCAGCAGAATCATATCGAGCAGATTGTCTACGCCTTGCTTAGTTTTGGCAGAAACTTCTACAATTACGGTGTCACCGCCCCATTCTTCTGGGAGCAAGTTATTTTCTGCTAGCTGCTGCTTAACGCGGTTGGGGTCGGCACCTTCTTTATCGATCTTGTTAAGGGCAATGATCATCCGGGCATCAGCCTTGCGGGCAAAGCGAATGGCTTCGAGGGTCTGGGGCTTAATACCGTCGTCAGCGGCAATAACAATAACCGCAAGGTCTGTTAGGTGCGCACCATGTTCACGGATAGCTGCAAACGCTTCGTGGCCAGGGGTGTCCAAGAAAGTAATAGCACGGTCGTTGTGCTTAATCTGGTAGGCCGAAATGTGCTGGGTAATACCTCCAGCTTCGCCCTTGGCAACCTGAGCGCCACGAATGGCATCCAGCAGGCTCGTTTTCCCGTGGTCAACGTGGCCCATCACGGCAACCACTGGAGGACGAGTCACAGCTTTGTCGCTGTGTTCATGCTTTTTGTGACGTATAACTGGCTCTTCCTGAGCTTTTTTGGTCAGTTCTACGTCTAGCCCAAGCTCACCTACGATAATTTGAGCGGTATCGAAGTCGATCCGCTCATTTATCGTGGCCATGACGCCGTTCTTCATTAGCTCGCCAATCAAACGAGTAGCAGGCAGAGAAAGCTTCTCGGCAAGCGCGCCAACAGTAATCATGTCTTCGATTTCAATAGTTCGAGCCATAAAGTTGACACTCCCTTCTTGCCGAGTTGCCGGCATCTTAAAACTTACATAAGTCGTTATTTAGCGCTTTTGAGGCTCAAAGCAATCTTGCGTGCATCGGTATCGATGTCGATTACCTTGAATTGCTTCTTTTCGTTGAGCTTAAAGATCTGCTGTGGGTCAACAGTCTCGTCGTCGCTCATCTCTGATACGTGTACCAGGGCTTCTACGCTTGGGCTTAGCTGAACGAAAGCGCCAAATGGGGTGATGCGGGTAATCTTACCCTCAACGATGTCACCCTTGCTGAAAGCTTTAACTTCCTTCAACCATG
>CBJLZK010000043.1:0-6992 GCA_966427515.1 uncultured bacterium
AGTACCTGAAGGTATTTTTGGCGAAGCACCACCAACGCGCATTGAAACTACCTTGGACAACGCTGGCGTTATGAAGTTTGAGGCTGCAGGAAAAGAAGTGGTAAGTGAACCTGACGAAAATGGCGTCAGCTTTGTTAGCCAGGAGATTAGAATAGTACCACCACAGAACCGGGAAGGTTTAATTCTGCCGGGTGACCCTGGTTTTGAACTATTTGAACAATTGCAGGCAGAGCTAGCCGCTCTTAAAGCACCCGTAGCAGATGCGATGGCGACCTTGGGTGTATCGATTGACCCGCAGACACTATACCTATATGAACCACAAAAACATGGGGCGAGCTATAGCTATGACAGCAATCATAATAGACAGACGACAACCCTTAACCGCGCGACTCGCGTAAGTGCCAGCTCCGAGAACGGCATGATCTATACCGTCGACCTAGATGCCAGTGTGCGTTACCCAGAGGAAGCTCTGAAGGCCGGCCTAATAAAGAAAGAAGAAGACCCGCCCATGGTCTACCAAAGTGGCACAGCATATTCATGGCGCAGAGGTGAAGGGATGGTAAACCTCCCGAAGTTAGGCATTGAGAGTCTCGCAGCGTTTTCAGGCCTGTACGCTGTTGTGCGCAGGCTGTATCGTAATGGTTGAAGTTGCAGTGCCGGAAGAGGTAGTTATTATACGCAAGATAACCCGTGAAGACGTGGCTTATGCGGAAGCAGCATGCCTTATCTTTAGGCAGGAGCTAAGGGCTACTTTTCGCCGGTTAGACTGTGCAGATGTGTATGTCGCGCTGGGAACGTCTATGCTTCCAGGGGTTGTGTTAGGAATGTCAGCACTAGAACGCAATGACGAAGACGGTGAGATGTATCTTGCGGCATTGGCTATTCCTAAGCGATACCAGCGTAACGGTTTTGGTTCGTTATTTGTAGAACATGCGGCTGGGATTGGAAGCGAGCTAGGATACTCTACGCTTTCGGTGCTGCCGCATGGTGATAGTCAAGGGTTTTATGAGGCGCTTGGCTTTGAGTGTGACGAAGAGCGTCATATACAACATCCTAATATGTTATACCTGGCACTTAGTTGAGGCTATCGAGTTATGCCGCTTTGCGCTGTTGCGTAGGGCCGATCGGGGCAAGGCCTTGCTCCAATGTAATGAAATCACGTCCTAGTGACTGTCGAAGTTCTGACAAATGCGGCAAGTTGGGGCATGTTGCACATGCTTCAAATAACTCTTTGGTTCTGTCAGAGAAATATGGCCGGTCGACGATGTGGTTTCCAAGATATTCGGCATTACTCATGGCGCCTACTTGTTCAAAGGACAGATCACCTTGCCAAACTTGCATATCATGAGAGATTCTGAGGAGGTACTTCCAGACCTTGGGCCCCAGTTGGTTTACGTCCGGCAATGTAAGGAACCAGTTGTCGATTCTCCAAAGGTATTCTCCAACCTGGAAACGGAGTGACCGGGCAACTTCTTCGGGGTTAAGTAGCGGGACTTTATCGCGAAAGACGTTTTCGCCCAGTATGGCATTGGCTGTCGCTAGGTACTGCAGCGCAAAAACACCGTGGTTGCCCAGCTGGAAATTTTCCCATCCCCTCGTCTCTAGTTCCGTTAAGTAATGAACGGTGACGTCGGTGCGATCATATATTATGCCGAGCTGGCGAAGCCATATAAAATCTTGCGCGTGGGGGTCGTCCAAAACCAAGCAAAAGTCGTAATCGCTTGTCTCGGTTCTTGTGCGTTCGCGGTTTGCGTGAGAGCCATAAAACAGTAGGGACTGGATTCGGTCACCGAATATAGCATAGAGAGACGTACTATATTCCCGGGCTAGCTCAGGTATTTGAATTTCAGGCGACTTTACGCCAGATCCTTCAATTTTATTTGCTTCGATTGTGGTTGGGTCGATCGCGCTTGGATCTATTGGCACAGGTATTACGTAATCTGAGCGATTCTTCGACATTCCCGGAGCTAGGGTAACCGAAGTACGCCTGTCTGGATCAGGTTCATTTTCGGTTGGTTGGGGCTGCAGTGCAGCGGCTAGCATCCGTTTATCGGTTATCCAGCGCAGGTTGCCGCCATTTATTTGATCACGTACTTGTTCCCGCAGCTCGGCGCGCGCATCGTCTGGTAGCTCCAGGCGCAATACTTTACCAAAAAACTTGTAGAGCGCCATTGCCTGTTCGCCAGCAATTTCCCTTGGGCTAGCCATGGCATTTACTGGCATGTATGTATCAGCAAAGAGACGAACAGCGTCTGCTTGTTCTGGCGGTGCAGTCTTGGCGATCTCGTCGATGGTACCGTATGGCACGTATCCATGGAGTGCATAGGTCAGATTCTGTGTGTCAGTACTCCTGAATGGCATGCCGTAAGCAAGTAATCCGCTCGCTGCTTTTGGTGTAATAACCATTGATGTTGTCTCTGCGTTATAACGCCTGCCTGCGGCTAATGCCGTAACGTGCAGTCCGGCTCGCGGATCCAGTACCAGCCCATTCAGCCCGATTGCTCCCAGTTCAATACCGTAGCTGCGCGTTTTGGACAGGATGAGTGTTTCTGGAACATGCCCGCCCTCGGTTGCAAGCGAACGCATGTTGACGCGTGCATAGGTGCCGTCTGGGGTAAGAACAGGCACACTTGTATCCCGGTCGAACACAAGATGCCTTTGGGTTTCTGTAGCGATATCTTCACCGCCACATGCCTTGCAGGCCGCCGCGCCACCTACCATATGGGCGCAGCCCCTACAGACGCGGACGACCTCATCCGAGATCCGAAGGGTGTTCTTTCTAAGGCCATGATCGACGAGCTCTAGGGCAAGGTCGGCCACCTCGGGGTCTGCATCTGTCATGAATGCATTTTCTCTCAGGCTGGATTCCCTGTACTTTCTGGTAATTCGTCCTGCCTCGAATGCGGCCCTGTCCTGATCGGTACCGGCATCTGCAAATAGCAAGTCGCCCTTCAGCGTAACAGTGTTCCACAGATCAGGAGCAGTTTCTCCGCTGGCTAGTTCATTAAACGTATCGGCGATATGCAAACCGGCCGCTGCACCTGGCCTAGTATCAAAGTTGAATTCACCGTTTTGGATGGGTCCATTTACAAATAGTTGTCTCAAGATTTTGTCCACCTTACAAGTTGTGCGCCGCCCGGCGCGTCAATAACACGGAGCCCTTGCTCGGCGAGTGTCGCACGAAGCCTATCAGACGCTGCAAAGTCCTTATCGGTACGGGCTGCTGCCCGGGCCGATAGCAGAGCTTGTTGCTGCTCATTTAGCGAGACGGCCTGGGTGCTATCTTCGATCCCAAGACCCAAAACCTGGTCCATCCGTGCAAGCAAAGCGCTCTTCTCGCCCGCCGAAACACGTTTGGCCTTGGCCACGCTGTTGACGATGTCGAGCGCCCGGGGTGTATTAAAGTCAGTCCTGATTTGTGTCTGGAAGTCGGTCCACAGCCGTTCTGCGTCGGCAGATGGATTTGTTGGGACTTCAACCTGGGCTTGGTTTAGCAAGAGTGTTGCCATATCAAGCAAACGGTCATGTGCAGTGGAGGCCTGGGTGATTCGCTCTGGGCTCAAAGTAAGTGGGCTGCGGTAGTGGTTCGAGAGATAGAAGTAACGCATTGCATCGGCAGTAATGCCATATTCAGACAGAACATCAGGAAGCCGTGAGGAAGCGCCAGTAGATTTACTCATTTTGTCGCCCGCTTCATTTACCAGAAAGGCAGTATGCACCCAATGCTGGGCAAAGGGGTAGCCTGCAGCTTTGGCCTGGGCAATCTCATTGGTATGGTGAATCGGAATGTGGTCGATACCACCCGTATGGATAGCAAAGGAATCACCTAAGTGTCTGATCGCCATGGCTGAGCATTCGATGTGCCAGCCAGGAAAACCAACACCCCACGGGCTATCCCATTCCATCTCGCGGTTGCCTGCTTTGGGTGGTAGCTTCCACAAAGCAAAATCGTTGGCGTTCCGCTTGTCGCCCATGCCTATTCTGGCTCCAGCTTGCTGGCCGGCAAGATTAAGCTTGGCGAAGTCTCCGTATTCGGGGAATTTTGAGCTGTCAAAATAAATTCCGTCACGAGTGGCATAGGTAAAACCTGCACGCTCGAGTTCCCTAATGAGTTCGATTTGCTCGTCAAGATGATCTGTAGCGTGTGCAACTACCTCTGGTTTAGCTATGCGGAGTGCTGCAGCATCTTCCCAAAAACGCCCTTCGTACAACTGGGCAAGTTCCCAGGCTGACATACCTCGGGCTTGCGCCTCGGCCGCAACCTTGTCCTCTCCAGTGTCAGCGTCAGAGGCAAGATGCCCAACGTCGGTAATATTAATAACTTGCCGGACTTCCCCGCCGGCTAGATCGACAGACCGTCGAACTAAATCGGCGGTGATATATGCACGCATGTTACCGACATGCGCATCTTTATACACCGTGGGCCCACAAGTATAAATCCCGACCTGCTGGTCGGGAGGGCATTCCACTGTAGTTATTTCGCGCAAAGGGGTATCAAAAAAACTGATAGCTTGCTCAGCCGCAGGACTGGTCATTTTTTGTTTCCTCAATAAATAAGCGAAGGGAATCATAGGCTCGCCAAAGTGAAAAGTCAAGAATTTTATGTATGGTTAGAATTTCATTGCTATTTTGGATGGTTGTTGTACTATGATAGCTCATGAATAAACTGCTTGATTATTCCCAGTTTACAGAGCTGGACAATGCTTATTTTGCCGATCTGGAACGCGCCAGAGGCCTTGATCCGATAGAATTTGGCGCTGGTTATTTGGCCCTCAAAATGCAGTTAAAGGAACCCGTTGATACTGGCGAACTTGTTGAGTTGGCCGCCACTGCCCGCACCGTAATGACTGATGACGATCCAGCCCGTCGCATTGCAGCATTTAGGGACTACGACAAGGTCTTCGGTTACTTTGCCGGCAGGCCGCCACGCGAGGTGCCTACTGAGGTGCAAGAAGTCTTCGCCTCACTTGACCTGGCACATCCACGGCCTCGGGCGAACGCCTACGAATACTTCTTTGGCTCAGACCTAAATAACCCCAATCATGCGTATACTAACGACCGCCGCGAAATCGGCCTGATGGATGTAGTGCGCATATCCGTCGGCGCTGGTCACGCCGCCGTGGGCCATCTGTTGTCAGCGAGGCAGCTTTTGCGTGAGGGTGGACAGGCTACTGATGACCTCGTTGCTGCCCATGAGCAAATTGAGCGTATGCGCAAAGAAATGATGCGCTCATATCGTGTGGTCACGCCTGAGTTCTTTACGCTGGGTATGACTAGGCGTTGGCGCGAAGTCGACATAAATGGCCAACCGACTCAAGGACCAAATCCAAGTCACACGGCTTGGATGGCTGTCGACCGCTTTACTTCAGGTAGCTTTGATCCGCTGCTTGCCGAACCGCACATGGCCGACGCATATGCTGTCCGGCGCTCAAGCTTGCCAGACCACCTCAATGGCTTATTAGACTTAGCTGACGAGATGCAGGATGACGAGACCATCCTAGAGTTGGCTATGCGTTCTGGCACCGAAGAAGACAGGGCGATAGCTGCTGACATGCTAAGCATAATCCGAAGAAGCAAGGTCGCCCATAAGTCGTATGCCGACAAGGGACTGGCGTCCAAAGGTGGCCAGCTTACCCCAGGTCGACCTGACGCGTTGTCTGACAATATCACTCATGTGAGAGGCGCAGAGGCTGCGTTATAGTAGGCTGTCATTAAGCCATCGCGCCATGTTCGGGACTTTAGTAAATATATGCTGAGAACTTGCTGAGCGGGCTATACGAATACCTAAAATGCCCGTACCAGTCATAGTTCATCTCGCTTACCAGCACGTAGCCTGCTGGCACTGTTTTGCCGTCGTACGTTTGGCCCGGCAGCGCATGTATGATGGCTACATGTCCAAATGCTCCGGCAGTCTCTACCGCAACAGCACCTACAGCTGGGGTGCGATGGACAGGGTAATTTGAGGTGTAAGCCCATCGGTCGGCGTTGCCGGTCACATGGAAGTCAAAGTGCCCTTCGACGGTCGTAAAGTACCAGTATGCGTATGATGTACATTCGCGGTTAATGCGGTCAGCGCTATACGGTACTGTTTGGACTGTGTCGATCGGTGCGTTGCACCAGTCTAAGGGGTAACCGCCATTACCTGCTCCACTGTCACAGGCGCCGCCAGCGCCAGTAGGCTTGACTGGCTCAAAGTTTAATGTGCCGCTCTGAATCAACTGTGCTTGCTTGGCTTGCTCTGGCGTAATGACTGGCACGGCAATGTCATTTTTGGGCTGGATCATGGCCGCAAGGTGGCTATTGGTAGCACCAAAGACATACCCAATGCCATGGCCCATGGCTACGTACGGAAAGATAAATACGCGGCCAGCAAACAACGTGGCTACTCCAGCGGCATGCACTGTCGTGACCGCGGCAGTACTTGTAGCGTGTATAGTTGCTGTGCTGGCAAGCTTCATGCTGTGCTCGGCTTTGGTAATGCCATCGGTGGTGGCGACGGTGGCGCGCAGAATGCCAACTTCCATAGCGCTGGCGGTGTGGTCCAGACTGGCGGCAATACCTCCATCCATCACCATTTCCCTTTGGTAATTGGCCATTGCCTGGCTGCTTTGCGAGCTATGAATACGCTCTGTTATGTTAGCTCTGTGAGCCTCGAGGGTTTGGGTGCAGAACGAAAGCAACCAAAAGTCGGCTACCACGAACACAGCGACAAATAAAAATCGCCGTTTCTTTTGGAGCGTATCTACCAAGTCAAACAGCATAAAATCTTCACCACGGCCTCAAAAGTACAATTATACCTCAGTTTTGCACGGGGCGCACATTTAAGATGTAAGATTTCATACGTTCCTGCATTTTTACGTTTTGTTGACAAATGATGCGCATAGGTTTTTTATTGGGACATGATCAGGACTTTTGAACAAGGCGCCGTGCGGAGCCTGGATGCTGCAGATATTTTGTATGGAAAAATCTCTATTGGGACAAGGGCTTCAGTT
>CBJLZK010000044.1:0-6941 GCA_966427515.1 uncultured bacterium
CAGCGTAACATTGTCATCTGCGCAAGCCTTAGCGGCCAAACGCTGGCCAAGCTCCTCAGGGCTTACTGGGCCAACCTGACGGATTGGAATAGTGAATTCACTGCGCATAACGTCGCTATCACCCAGTATCCTGTAGCCCTTATAATCCACGACACCACCAGACAAAACACGATAGTGTAGTTCTGTGTCCATCTGAGCAGTAATGTCGCGGCTATCGTGGTTACCAAGCGACACGAAGATAGGAATATCCTTACCCAGGCGGGACGGCAACACCGCCACGCAAAGACGTTCTGCGGCAGTGCCACCCATAGTCTGGTCACCTGTGTCGGCCACGAACAGCACATGAGCCTGTTTGGCCATATCGGCTGTAATACCTGACATTTCAGTGTTGCAGTGGTTGTCTGATATCCACAGCACCTGTTCGGCGCTACCGTCGGCAACCATTTGCGACAGGCCGTCGGGATTAAGCTTTTCTTTTTCGAGCTGCTCGTTATAAGCGGTTAATAGATTCTTTTCTGCAGACTTGTAATATACATCCAAAGACTTGATGTAATTAACGGCCATCGGGCCATACTTATTAACTAGCGTCTCGAGCACCTTGCCGTCAATGCGCACACCGTGGACACCCATTGCGGCTAATGCAGCGTTTTCTGGCGCTGGCGCATGTTCTGGTGGCGGCGTACTTGCCGTGAGTACCGCCAGTGACAACGCCGTCATTGTTACTGCTCGTAAGCGCCGCTTGTCTCTTACGCCGAACAACAGGTACGCCAATTCAAGGCCTACGGCACCAATCGGGCCGCTCTCGAAGCCACGCGTTAATAAAGCCGAACGAACGTTGCTTTCGATCGTAGCAAGTCCTGGGCGGCTAAAAAACTGCTCGTATTGGCGTACTTCGCCTGCACCGAGTGGCGCACCATCTCCATCTGGTATCTCGCCAATTTTGACCGCTAGGCCTCCAAATGGCGTCTTGTGCTGGTCGATGCTAGCCTTACCTATCGGCCCTGCATCGATCTGTATTTCGGACTCTGGGATAAGCCGGACAGTAGCCTCGTGCGGCCCCAGCTCTACAGGAGTTGGCAACATGTCTCCAACCACAAAACCACCAACAAAACCCACAGCTGCCACGCCTAGTGCAGCGCCAGCCTGGCGCAAATGCAAGGCCAACTGGTGCGGCTGTACTACATCCGCCTCGGCTGGAATGGGAGGGGCTAACTCGGGCATGCTTACTTTACTTGTTGCTCACTTTGTTCACTAATTGTACGCTTTAACCCTGTGGGCTAAAAGAGATAAATATCACGGCAGCGGCTGCAACTCAGGTATAGTGTCTTGCGCCGCTCCAGCAAAGATTGCTCCTTTGAACTGAGCCTTATCTACGTGCTGTAGGCTATCGGCCATGATCTTTTGGGCCGCTAAGTCCTGCGTAGAAAGCGCCAACGGCTGGCCTATCTCGTTATATGCGCTCACCTGCAAGATAGCCATAGTATCGCCCATTGGCCTGAATAGCAGCCAGGACATGGCCGAACCTTGGTTGTAGCCGCCCGCATAATAGTCTTTGCCGTCGACCCTGCCACAGCTGATTGTTGCACCATTATCAGGTATCGGTCCACAACTGGTGCCAAGAGTAACACTACGACGTGCAACTAGTGTTAGGCTCATTATCCGCTCTGGCCCTTTTTTGAAGTACACGGCAACATGCTCAGGATGCAATGAATCCTTGCCCTCGATGCGGGTTAATTGCTGTACCCAATCGGCGGGTAATACCGCTGGCAAAACCGCGCTAAACGGAATGTGTTGGTATGCACTGTTAGCTGCTAGCTGGCTTCTTTGTTGCCGCAATTGGGTAGTTGCAACTGCCTGATCTACGAGACGGTTATTCGTCTGTAGCCATAGTGGCACGTCGCGCCGCGGCACTTCTATTAATTGCTGCATAAACTGCACGGCGTCCCGAGTGTTATAAAACCCGTTGGCAGCCACAAGCGTATTGCCCCTAGACATAAACGCCTCGGTGCGGATTGAATCATGGCGCCGCATAATTGTATACACCTCGGTAGTACCAATATTGCCATTTTGAGCGCAGCGTGACGACCCCGACGCCTGGACGCCAAATAACTCCGGACATTCCGAAGCGATAGCGTTTGACCCAGGCATTTCTACTAGCTCTGGTGAAGATATAAAACGGCCTACGAACTGCACGTGGCCTTGTTGGCCCGGTAATGCCTGAGTAGGCAGTTCAGCAAGCTGCTCAACGCTTAGCTGCGGGGTACTGGGCAGCCAAATAGACGGGGCCACACGATAAGGGCGCTCTGGCACGTAAAAAGCTACCAGCCCCAGGCAAAAACTCAGTCCAATCAAAGATAACCTCACCGCGAAAGACCGCATGAGGTTATCTTAGGATATTTTTGACCCTTAAGCCACTATACTGCGGTGCCTACGAAGTGGCCAATAACTGCAGTTACCAACATAGCCAGGCCACCTCCGATCAACACACGGGCTGCAGCAAACTTTTTGCCACCACCACCAATGTGTGCGCCGATTGCGCCAGACACCGACAGGGCTACCAACGAGACAATCACAATCGCCCAAGAAGCAGCCGAGCCGTGCGTAAAGAACATAGCCGCAATAATTGGCAAAATAGCGCCGCCAGCAAATGACGTTGCCGAGCTCACACTAGCCTGCAGTGGGTTAGAAAGGGATTCGTGGTCAATGCCCAGTTCATCCCTGGCATGTGCCGCCAAGGCGTCGTGCGCGTGTAGCTGTTTGGCTACCTCGCCTGCAAGCTTTGGCTCTAACCCGCGCTTAATGTAAATGTCGGTTAATTCTTGTAACTCTTCTTTGGGGAAGTTTTTGAGTTCACGTCGTTCGATCGATAGATCATAACGCTCAGAGTCACGCTGGGAACTCACAGACACGTACTCACCTGCCGCCATCGATAACGCGCCCGCCATTAACCCGGCGATACCCGCCGTCATAATTGCAGATTTAGACGACGAAGCCGCTGCCACACCAAGCATCAAACTGGCCGTAGATACAATGCCGTCATTAGCGCCCAACACGGCAGCCCGAAGCCATGGTGCGCGTTGCGACTTGTGGTTCTCTAGGTGCCAGCCATTTGCTGGCTCTTGCTCTTTACTCACGTTTACTCCGATTCTTTTAGGTGTCTACCTGGTCATACCTAGTTTACCATTAGCACGCATAACACTTGTTGTGGGATATTTGACAGAGCATATTTTTGAGATGCTGCAGAATATATGACGAAGGAGGCAATATGGAAGTACCATCAATTCACCGACACGCCCAACGCCGTTTTGAACGCGCTTCTGCAATGAAGCAAAGTATGGTCGAGTTGCGCGATCAACTAAGGTCTGCCAAAGCCCAGCAAAAGCTTCGCCGCGTTCGCAGCTTGAGCGTCATTGTCGAATCTGCCCTCCACCCAGGCCGCATCGATGCACATCACGTCGCCCAAACCGTCCAAGAAACCCGTGACGTTACGCAAACCGCCAAAGACCGCGAACAGCGCCTAAATGCTTTAGACCACAAGATTCGTACAGCCGTCAACGACGCGAGGGTTTTAATCGGCCTGGCCCACCGGGCCAGTGGTGGCCATGTCTATGCCAAGCACCAGGCCGATATTATGGTCAATCACTAGTATTTTACGAGCGAGCCGTCTGGCATCCTACGCTCAAGTAACGACACATTCATTACATCTTGTGGATGAACCTCTGTATGGACTTGCTGCGGCTGCTGGATATAATTGACCGTCAGCATATCCCCTGTTGCAATATGTAACTTCTGGGTTTGGTTAAAAGAGTTGGCCGCGTCATAGGGCAACTCGACAGTAAATGTTATTACTTTGCCTCGTGATAGCAGCAATAGCTTATTGCCGTCAAGCTTCGTCACCCGTCCCTCTATTGTGTGGAAGTACTTACCTGCATCCTTATTATTCATATTGATATCCGTGCGCAGGTACTTTTCATTTCCGGTAAAGCGCCTATCAGGCGTTGGTGTCTCTGTGTTTGAAGTGTATGAATATATGAGGTCGTGGTTCAATCCCTCTTCCTTTGGGGCTACACAAAGGTATTGGCCGTTGTTTTGGCAACCTTCTAGCCTGGTAACACCGCCTACGATAGCTGGGTTGCCGACACCCATGTTCATTACGTTTGCGGCATCGATACCGGCTTTGATCAGGCGAGTGACCTTAACAGATTGCGGGTCGCTCCAATGTCCGCTCGATTCTACAGTCCGTTGCACTTCGCTCATAAACAGAACTGTATCTCCAACCTTGAGCTGACCAACACTACTGTCGTGCCCGTTATCTACAACTTCGACACTTGAGGCCATATCCAGGTTGTGAACCACTTGTTTGCCTTTGGGATAGTACTTATACAGCGTTGCTGGATCGGGCATGTTCTGGCCTGGGTAGATTACACTTGGGCCAGTATATTCTTCGTACAGCGTAGAGGTTATCTGGATATACCCGTCGCTCAGGCCTGTAATTTTGCCGATCCATGGGTCGTTCAGCACATTGTTGCCGCCAGTACCAGGTTCGATGCTCGTAAATACCTGCCCAGCGGCTGGGTTGACCGGCCAGCGTGGATCATTGGGCCAACGTGTGTTCATCATGTCTAGCATTTGTTGGTAGGTACAGCTGTCACTAATCACCTTTTTAATCTGCATATCAGAGAGTTTGACATCATTAGCCACCTCAAAAACCTGATGGCCATTATCGACAGTCTCACCACCCACTTCTATGCCACAGTTTTTGACGTCCATCGTGTAGAGGCGCTTATTTTCCTGCGACTCGATAGTGGAGCCAGTGATATTAATAATTGGCTCCAGCCAGCGGATAGCTGCATAGGTAGTACCGGATACAAGCAGAATGCCTACGGCCGCTACGGCCACCATTGTGTACTTTGGTAGGTGTTTAAAACGTGTTAGCAGCGGCACCCTTTTGGATTTATTTGCGTTGTACAATGCAGTTTCAAATGCTTGGTCAGTTCCTGCCCGCCGGACAGCCCGCATGGTACGCTCTACAAAAGCAGCATTGCCTGGCGTCCGTTGCGGCCGGCTGGCCAAAATGAGTTGTTCAATACTCTTATTCTTCATGATAATTTCTCCTTGAGCTGTAACTTTGCTCTGCGGATCCAGGTGCGCACAGTATTAACAGGCGCCTGCATCTCGTCGGCAATCTGTTGATAACTCTTACCATCCCAAAAATATGCTTCGATTACCCGCCGTTGTTCTGGCGGCCGAAGCTCTTTAACAGACTGACGGACCTGCCGCCGTTCGTCTTCCTCGATATATTCCGGCATCGTAGCTTCGGCAATAGTCTCGAGGTCTTCGACGTGTACGCGACGTTTATTCCTTCGCAGATAGCTAATAGATTCGTTCGTTGCTATTCGGTATAGCCAGGTCGAGAATCTTCCCTTGCTGGCATCGTAGTGCTTAAGCTGCAGATAGGCTTTTACAAAAGCTTCTTGGGTGACATCTTCGGCCTCATCACGATCCCCTACTAGCTGTTCGCAGTGGATAATGAGCCCGATGTGATACCGCTCAACCAGCTCCGCATACCGGTCAGCGCCATCTATGACCGCCCGGATGATTTCGCTTTCATTTGTTTCTTTCATGCCAACTATACGCATTACGACCACAAAAAGTTTCAGTCATAAAGCCTAACTTGGCAAAAATGGTGGGACTGGAGGGACTCGAACCCCCGACCTCTTGAATGTGAATCAAGCGCTCTAGCCAGCTGAGCTACAATCCCATCAATAATCCTCATACTACTGCTAATTACACCATCGGGCAATAGACACTGTAAGTTTGTTAACTGCCTCTGTTAGCCAATGCTAGTACGATACATATATGCGTGAGATTGCTGAACGGAACCAAACCAGACGACAAGTAGGCGTGTTTGCATTGTGCACCCTCGGTGTAATCGTCCTACTAATCGTATTCGTCGCTATCTGGCAATGGCACAGCAACAACCACCAGCTGGACCGGACCGCCCCCACAACCACCCAGCCACAAGAAAATGCTCGCCATGTACCGGCGAGCAACAAAACTATGCCTAGGTAGGCTTATACGTCGTGGTTGATGAGCATCAAGATCAAACTAGCTGCACACAGCCCACCGAACCAAGCGGCATATGTAGGTTTGTGTACAAGATATAGACCGATTACACCTAATCCAAAGAGTACGATTTTGGCGATCAGGATCCAGGGCATACTCAGACGATGGGTGTTATTAGGAGCAAGCCAAGCACCCCAAACAACAATTGCCAGCAAGGGGGCTACTATTGCTAGCCCCCAACTTAGAATTGCCCCTTTTGAAGTGTGGTAGCCCCAGTAGCCGTAAGCTGCAAGCATTACTAGCTCCACAGTAAAGGCTAACAGGTCGGAAAGTGCTTTAAGGGGTGTAACCATTAGATACTAGTGTTCTTGAAGGCTGCTTGCAGTGTCTGGCGAGCGGCTTCGATGGTTGTCTTAAAGGTAGTATCGTTAGCCTTAAAGGTAGCGTCACGGGCTTGGGCCAGCGTCTTAACCTGATCGCCAATACCGTTATCACCCTTGCGGCTTGCAGTATAGGCTTCGCGGGCGGCTTTGAGTGCGCCACGGAAGGTAGTGCGGATTGCTACACCTTCGGTTGGTGTGCTCGTACAACTAGCCTGCGCGGTATCTTCGGCACTTGTTACGACTGCCTTAAAGGTAGCGATTTGCCCCTGGACTGTAGCCTGGCGGCTATTGATCAAGTTCAAGACTCCTTGGCGGAATGTGTCACGAGCATTATCGTTAGCCACGCGGCGGGCGCTGACAGCGTTAATTACTGCTGTTTCGTAGGTCTTAACTGCTGCCTTTTCGGCGTCAGTAGTGGCTTTGGCTTCGAGCTTGGCAAAGCTTTCTTGGCGCTGCTGGTCCCATTGCTGGCGTTTTGTGGCAAGTTCAGTG
>CBJLZK010000045.1:0-6929 GCA_966427515.1 uncultured bacterium
CGCAAATGGCAACTCGGCGTACCAGTTGGAAGATTCCAGCTTGTCCATCAGCATGTCCAAGCTGGAACCACCGCCACACAGGAACAGCCGGTTGGGCAAATGGTCTAGCTTGTCGAACTCGCTCAGGGCTAGCTCTACACCACTGATCCAAACGTCCAACGTCTTGGTAAGTGCGCCTTCGACTGCGGCTACCTTATTCTGAGGGATGTGGTTACCGGAGAGGCCAATCTTGAGGTCTTCGGCATCTGTAAACGAAACGTTAAGCTCGCGTTCGATGGAGCGGGTATAGGCACGGCCGCCGATACCAAACATCTTGGTACCCTGCACGCCACCTTCGTCGATAACAGCAATGTCGGTAGTACCAACACCGACGTCCATCAGGACGGCACTCATGGTAGCATTGGCGTCGTTACCAATCACTTATCGGGCTACGGCAAATGGTTCTGCCGCAACAGCTAACAAATCTAGGTCTAGGCGCTGTGCAGTTTGTTCCAATGCACCAATGTGAATGAGCGGCGCAAATGCTGTGTAGAGCTGCACTACAATGTCACGGCCTTGGAAGCCAATAGGGCTGGTTACCTTATAGCCGTCAATTTCGATGCCTACAAGTGCGCTGTTTACCAGGCGTACATCAACTTCTTTGCCGCCAAGCTCCCAAGCTAACTGTTTTTTGGCCTTGGCTTCGGCCCGCTGCTGGACTAGTTTAATGATCTTTTCTACTTCGGCAAGGTCGAGCGCTTTGTCTGGTTGCTTGCGGGTCACCCGCACTGTGGTAGTAGTACCTTTTACGAGTTCACCAGCAATACCAATAACAGCGGTACGGACGCTTACACCAGCTTGGTCTTCGGCCTGGCTGAGGGCTTGGTCACAGTTAGCTACGACACTAGCGATGTCGGCAATGGCGCCGGCTTGCATGTCGCTGAGCTGTTGGTGCGTGCGGCCAACACCGACGATTTCGATGTCGTCACCACTTACCCGGCCGATCAAGGCCTTTACGAATTCAGTACCAATATCGAGCGCAACCAAATACTGGGCTTCTTCGCCAGCTTTGGCCTTTTGCCCTACCTTTTCATTCACTTCAGCGGCCTTATCGGCGACCTTGGTAACCAAGGACTGGCCCATCGTTTTGAACTTATCAAGCATAATCGCCTTCAATTATAGCATGCATTAGCGTTAGCAAGTACAGGGGCAAGTATATTCTTTCCCGACGGGTCAGCAAAGCGGGCAAGCGCCACAGGCTGGCCAACGGCAACCTGCTAGAGCGCCCTGAGGGGAAGGATATACTTGCCCCTGTACGTTCTGGCCTAAGCTAGGACTGCTTTGATGCGGCGGATACCAGCCGAGCTGGCTTCTTCTTTGACGATCTTAAAGTGTTTACCATCTTCAGCAAGCTGCATGGTGTGGTCTACGTGAGGGCCACCACAGATTTCGAAGCTAAATGGCTTGTCGGCACCATCGGCGATCATCTTGTACACCTTAACCGTGTCACCGTAGCGGTCACCGAATGCACCCAAAGCACCCATCTCTTCGCGGGCGACCTTCGTAGGATATTCGGCGTAACTGACCTTCAGGTCTTTTTGGATTTGTTCGTTCACGATGTCTTCGACTTGCTTGATCTGTTCCGGTGTCATCTTTTCGGGATGGCTAAAGTCAAAACGCAAGCGTTCTTCGGTAATGTTGGAGCCGCGCTGGATAACGTGGTCGCCAAGCACCTGGCGCAAAGCCTGGTACATCAAGTGAGTCGCCGTGTGGTACTTCTTGTGTTGCATAGTCTGGCCACCTAAGCCACCCTTAAAGGTACCTTTAGTTGCCGTTTGGCTACGATCGCGTTGCTCCTTCATGAGCTGGTCAAACTGTTCACGCCAGTTAGCGTCGACATCAACGCCACGCTTAAAGGCTTCTTCGACGCTCAGTTCCATAGGGAAGCCATAGGTATCGTACAACTTGAATACTTCTGCACCGGTTAGACCGTTTTCGGCCATCTTGCCCATCTCGTGGATGCCCTTGCGCAAAGTCTGGCGGAAAACCTTTTCTTCGCGGACCAAGACTTCGATGACGTCGTCACGCTGCTTGTCCATTTCGGGGAAATCTTTGTCGTACAGGCTCACGATGACCGGCACTACTTCTGGCAGGAAGTTCTGTTCGATGCCAAGGTCAAACGCAAAACGGATAGCGCGACGCACCAAACGGCGCATAACATAGCCCTGCTCTTTGTTGCTTGGCTTTACGCCGTCAACAGCCAGGAAAGTTGCAGCGCGTAAGTGGTCGGCAATCACACGCATGGCGTTGGTGTTGCTGTCGTAGGTCTTTTCGGATAGTTTTTCGAGCTTGTCGATAATCGGCCAGATAAGGCTAATCTTAAATACGTCGGGATCGTCCAAGGCTGCAGCTGCGATGCGCTCAAGGCCTGAGCCGTGGTCAATATTTGGCTTTTCAAGTGGAACAAACTTGCCTTCGGCTTCTTTGCGGTAAGCCATAAAGACGTTGTTGCCGATTTCCATAAAGCGGCCACAGTCGCAGTTTGGGTGGCACTGCTCGCCATATTCTGGATTGTGCGGCGTACCAAAGTCATAGAACATTTCACTATCTGGGCCACATGGGTCGCCTACGGGCGTGTGTTCTGGGTCGCCGTTGCGGCTCCACCAGTTCTTGCTGCCGTCGTAATAAAAGATGCGTTCGCCTTCCTTGATGCCGCGCTTGTAGCCATCAGCTTCGGAACCAATATCGGCGACGCCTGAGCTTAAGCCCTTAGCCTCGAACAGCTTAGCCCACAGCTCAGCAGCTTCGGTGTCCTTAGGAATGTTGTATTCTGGTGCACCAATAAAACAAGTAACGTACAGCTTGGAGGGGTCAAGTTTGACAACTTCCGTCAGGAATTCAAACATCCACGGAATTTGCTCTGCCTTAAAGTAGTCGCCCAGGCTCCAGTTGCCCAGCATTTCAAAGAATGTAGTGTGGCGGTTGTCGCCCACGTCTTCGATATCCTGTGCGCGCAAACAAGTCTGGCTATCCGCAATTTTGTCACCTTCGGGGTGCTCTTCGCCCAATAGGTAAGGAATCATAGGTTGCATGCCCGAACCAGTAAACAAAGTAGTAGGGTCATTCTGCGGCACCAGGAGCGCCCGTGGAATCACTTTGTGATTACGGTTCTTAAAAAAATCTAAATAAGCGTTACGGATATCTTGTGCGTTCATAGTTAGCGTTATTATAACAGATAGGGGTCAAGCCCACTACTGTTAGATATCTTACAGACTGCTTGCTGTACACCACGTATAAACAGGCGGCTAACAACCATAAGGAGGGATATGGCTGAAGCATCTTCTGGCGCACTGCCATTGCATTGTCTTGATCTAGAGAACACCCAGAATTTAGGCGTTCGTTGCCCTGAATGTCCCTTGGCTGAAAGCGACTGCCAACCCCTGGCAGCTGGCCGGCTTATTCTAACCCAGCAAGCCACCATCGAAGACTTAGGGGCTCAGGTTACCGATCGTGAGGCCGCCTTGGCCGCTGCACAGCAAGAGTTCGAAGTTGAAAAATCCCGTATTCTGGAACGGCTGTTCAACTTGCGTATCGACACGCTAGTAGAGACCGCCTTTACACCTGAAGGACTCAAAGACCACCTGATCCACGACACCGAAATCCAAGCTGAACTCCGCCAAATGCGCTGGGGTATCATTAGGCTCGACGGCAGGTTCGTGAACTATATTAACAGGTTTGGAAATATGGTAGGTGACGACTTCCTACAGCGCGGTGGCGCCGAGATTACGGCGATCACCGACGGCCTTGCCCGTTTACGCACCCGCCGGCTACGGAGCGCAGAATACCATCCCGAACGGCGTCAGATCGAACGCAGGGCCGGCTTTTCTATTGGTCACGAGGATATTATTTGCCGCCAAGGCGGTGATGAATTTACATTGCTCATCAGGAATGTCGACACACCCCAGCTCGCCAGCATTGCTGGCCGTGTGCAGTCGCGGCTTACCGTCCCATTTGCCCTCGAACGTTATTCCGAAGGACAAGTACCCTTTATTGCCAGCGTCGGCTTCGCCCATGCCACCGATAAGCTCCCAGAGGTTACGCGAGCATTCACCCTCCACGATGACTGGGGTGCCTTTAGGGTGGTTAACGGTTTTGCTGACGAAGGCCAGCGCCAAGTTAAATCTGAACAATACGAAGAAATGTGGCGCATGGTCTGCCATGTTCTGACCGAACCGGAGCGCAACAAATACATTGCCCAGCCAGACGATCGCGTAGTCGCAGAGCTATTCCTGGAGCGTCTATGCCCCGATTTTCAACGTAACCCTATCGCTTTTCTGATGGAGAACTCGTAACGATACCGCCGCCTACTACACGGTCGCCTTCGTACAATACTGCAGACTGGCCAGGCGTAAGCGCCCTGACTTCATCTTTGAGCGTAATGTGCCAATTGCCGTCATCAAGCTTTTTGATAGCCGTTACTGGAATAAGGTCGGCACGGTAGCGGGTGCGCACCTGGTACGAACCAGCTTCGTTTGGCGCATCGTTAATCCAGTGCGGCGAAGTTAGCGTTAGCTCGCCGTACCATAAGCGCTCATCCTGCAAGTTGGTAGTCACGTAGACTTCGTTTTTGGCCATATCCTTGCCCACTACGTAGTAAGGCAAGCCGCCACCCACACTCAGGCCATGGCGCTGGCCGATCGTGTAGAATAGCGCGCCGTCGTGCTCGCCAATAACCTTGCCATGTTGGTCGACAATAGCGCCAGGCTCAGTCTTTACAAACTGCTGCAAAAACTCTTTGATCCCCACCTTGCCCACAAAGCAAATACCCTGACTGTCTTTTTTCTCGGCAGTGTTGAGGCCATACTTGCGGGCCAGCTCACGGACTGCGGGTTTTTCGTACTCGCCAATCGGCATCAGGCTGTGGCGCAAAGCGTTCTCGGTGACACGGTACAAAAAGTAACTTTGGTCCTTGTTAGCGTCTAGCCCAGCCAGCAACTGGCCGTCCTGGATGCGAGCGTAGTGACCGGTAGCGATCATATCGGCACCATCCTCTAGAGCGGCGTCCAGGAAGAGCTTAAACTTCACTTCCTGGTTGCACATGATGTCTGGGTTTGGCGTCAGGCCGGCTTTGTAGCCGTCGATCATATAGTCAACGACTTTGTGGCGGTACTCGTTCTCGAAGTCGTACATCTTGAAAGGAATACCAAGGCGCACAGCCACGCGCTTTGCATCTTGGTAATCTTCCTTCCATGGGCAAACAAAGCCAGGTAGGTCCTGACTCCAGTTCTTCATGTAGACACCGGTTACGTCGTAGCCCTGCTCTTTGAGCAGCGCCGCTGTTACAGAGCTATCGACGCCGCCGGACATGCCGACGAATACTTTCTTTGCCATATCTTACCTATTTTATCAAAAATCACCTCTGTTGGCCAGTGTCGGCAGAGAACGCACTTATTTGATTGAGCGATTCCGCAAGAGCAAAGCGAGCTCAGGACCTAGCGAAAGCGAATAAGTGCGTTCTCTGCCTACGTTAGTCATCGGTGAGCTGTTGTTGCTCAAGATGGCGACGAAGAGTGGCCAGCTCGTAGCGACGGCCTAAGACGAAGGCAATAAAGAGCAGCGGGATGCTAATGACGGCGGGCTCCCAAATAATGTGCGTGATCACTGTGGTGCCCTGGTTTTTGTTGTTACTACCCTGAGCATTGGTAGTAACGGCACCGTTGGCTATTGCTACCAACTGCAGGAAGGCGCTCACGCCGTTCTTGTCGCTCGCCTTTACGATCACCTGGTAAATACCAGCCGAGCTATACACGTGGCTCAGATTAACAGTGCCTGCAAACTGCGTACTTATCAGGTCTGCAGCTTTACCGTCGCCCCAGTCAACACTAATGGCATAGGGCCCAGTACCACCGCTCAGGATGATTGGCCAGGTTAGCGTCTCGCCAGGATTAGCACCGCGCTCCGCGTAGTTACTCGTCAGAGTCAGCAATGAACCGCCAAAGGGGTTAAACTGCGAGTCATCAAAGTTCACAGTAACGGTGGCAGAGTCAGGGCTGCCTTGGTCCAGCGTGTCAAACTGGCGCACCACTAGGTCGTTCTTGCCCGAAAACAGGTCTACTTGCATGCTATAGCTGCCGTTCTGACAGTTTGCCGCACCCACAAAGACATTGTTGGCAAACGCTTTTACCAGCAGCCCCGAGCTACATAAACCACTCACCTGAATTGGCATGTTCGTAAAAGTCTGGCCATTGTGTGGCGTAGTAATAGTTGGCGCGCTAGACGGCGGATTGCTCGGGATTTGCCCCTGCACACCCACCGAGCCGCCCTGTGGGTTCTGCACTGCATGTGCAAGTGGACTAAAGGCCGATAGGGCCACGCCAAGTACCACACTGCAAACTAGCAGTGACCGGTAAAGAGTAAGGCATCGACGTATCATAGCAAACGTAAAATCCTACCCTTATTATATTTGGCTTATGCTTACTTTGGCAAAACTTTACCGACGGTAACGACGGCGTGGGCCACCCCAGAAGGCGCGACGGATCAGCCAAATCAAGATCACCAAGGCTATCAGTACAATGATCGAACCGATAATAAACCACCAAGGAAAGTACCAGAACGTTGTCGTAGCCTGTAGTTCTTGGGCATTGTTGGTGCTAATACCATAGAATACAGCGATCTGTGCAGTGTAGCGGCCGGGCATCAGGCCAGGATCGTCACAAATAGTCTGCTTTACGCCACCTTGCGAGTTGCTATCGTTAGCAGGGTCATTCAGCACACTGGTCTTCATACAGACCTCAATACGGCGGGTCTGCCCAATCAGGGCCAACTGCTTTTTGGCGTTAGCATCAGAAATCTCGATGGCGTTGCGGCCAAACATGTTCTTGATCAGGATACTGGCACTAGGCTGCTCGGCAATATTACCGTCGTTCGCGAACCGGTAAGCCAATTCCGTT
>CBJLZK010000046.1:0-6915 GCA_966427515.1 uncultured bacterium
AGCCGAAGGGTACGTGTTCGAACTTGAGCGGCGCGGCTATGTAAAGGCCGGGGCGTATGTGCCCGAAGTTGTGCTTGAGCATCCGGAAGTCGTAAAGCAACTACACCGCGAGTTCTTGCGCGCAGGCAGCGAAGTGGTGGAGGCTTTGACTTACTATGCTCACCGTGAAAAGTTAAAGCTCATTGGCCGCGAGAACGACTTGGAGCTACTCAACCGCACAGCCCTAAAGCTAGCCAAAGAAGTCGCAGCCGAGGGCGACGGCACTGCGTTAGTGGCTGGCAACATCTGCAACACCTGGGCGTACGACCTAGAGAACCTAGAAGAAAGTTCCCAAGAAGTACGGCGCCAATACACCGAGCAGTTGGCTTGGGCGGCCGACGAAGGCGTGGACTTTATTATCGCCGAGACCATCGAGTACTTGGGCGAAGCTCTGATCGCCCTCGAAGTTGCCCAGCAGTTCAAGCTGCCAGTCGTCGTAAACCTGGCACCGATTTGGGACAAGACCAAGGACGGTTACGGTTGGGTCGAGGCCTGCAAGATCCTAAAAGAAAAGGGAGCGGATGTGGTTGGCTTCAACTGTGCCCGCGGCCCAGAGACATTGCTGCCACTACTCAAAGAATTGCGCAAAGCCGTGGATGGCCCGATCGCTGCACTGCCAGTGCCATACCACACCACCGCCGAGCACCCTGCCTTTGTGTTCCTAAAGGACGAAAACGGCCACGACGCCTACACGCTGGGCCTAGATAAATTCCTGTGCAGCCGCGAAGAAATGGCGGACTTTGCCCGCGAAGCCAAAGCTATTGGTGTGGAGTACATCGGCATTTGCTGTGGCGCTGGCCCGCACCATGTCCGGGCAATGGTTGAGGCGTTGGGCCGCACAACCCCAGCTAGCAAATACTCGCCAGACCTATCACAGCATAGCTTGCTGGGATCTGACGAGTTCGTGCGTAAATCAGAAAAGCAGTTTCAGGCGCAGGTAGCGTAAAGGCTACTTGCGGGTACCGCGCTTGTTGCTGGGTAATTTGTTGACCACCAAGCTAAACAATAATGCCCAGCCGATAGCGTTAACCAAAAAGATACCCAAGCCTGCAAAACAGAGGCGCAAAATAGCACGGCTGGCGTTGTAGTCGAGCAAACCAACCAAGCCGGCGACCATAATGCCAGCCAAGCTTAGCGCAATATAGGCATGCTGCAATTTAGCACGTTCGCCGTATTTATCGTTCCATTGGATCAAAAGATCCTTAAATGTCTGAATCATCAGAGGTACAACTCCAAAATAATATGGTTATTATACATTAATAACCACAAAAAGTCAATTACTGCTATGATAGACCCATGCATTTTGACGATATTTTGGTAGGAGCTGGTGCGGTGCTGACTGTAGCCAGCATTATTCCGTACCTTGTCGACATTACCCGGCAAAAGACTAAGCCACGGATTGTGTCGTGGTTTAACTGGACGCTACTGACGTCTATTGCTGGTGCGGCATCGCTGGCCGACAAACAATATCCGGCAGCGGCATTAAGCTTTGCAGCAGCCATCGAGACTGGATTGGTAGTAGTGCTGGGACTCAAATACGGCGAGCGTAAGTTCGACCGCACAGATATTTTGTGCCAACTTGGCGCATTGGTTGGTCTGGTATTGTGGCTACTGTTTAACACCCCGGCCATTGCCGTGATCGCTAGTGTCAGCATCGACTTTATCGCTGGCATCCCGACGCTCAAACATGCCTGGCAACGGCCGTTCGAGGAGACTTTGAGTGCTTTTGTAATTTGCAGCGTGGCTGCAGCACTAACGTTGTCGACAATTCACGAAGTGTCATTCACGGCACTGACGTACCCAGTATATATCTTTGGGATTAACGCCCTGACCGCCTTGATCTTATTCACGCGCAAACCCGCTTACGCCCGCAGCCAAGATCAGTAATCTTTGGTTGGTGGCAGGAAGGTGCGCTTGTTCTGCCAAGACTCCAGGCGGCGTTGCTCGACGTACTCCATAAACGTATCGATGCACTGTTTGTTGGCAAAGCGTAAGGTGTAGTTGCCGATGCGAGTGTGGAGCGTCATCGAAGCGAAGGGCCAGGCGAAGGTTTTTTGGACGCCAGAGACAACGTCGTACGTTAATTCGTCAAAGTTCTCGAAACCTGGCTTGCGGTCCAGGAAGATGACGCGCAAATTAGTGGCGATCAGCATACCTTCGGACCAACGCAGCTGTTTGTTTTCACCGGGGGCGTAGCGGCCATACACAACGCCGCGGATACGTTCACCCTCGTGCAAAATCTTGGGCAAAAACTGGCTAGCAAACTTAGCCCGGCCAAAACCTGTCATACCAACAGCCTTCAGCTCTTGTCGGATGCGGGTGAGCTCTTGGCTGGTAGGGAACATGGCTGACCTCCTACACATTTAGTATGCGCTTTATAGGGGTAGATGTCAGTGTTGGCGGTCACGTTACACCGTACATGCAGTGAACCATTCCACACAATAGCTGTGTAGTTATTCATAGAAGAATATACGGGAGTACCCTAAAGTTTGTAGGGTCATAAACATAATATTTGGAGGACAAAACTATGGCAGACAACACAACTGACAATCGCGGTTTCGCATCCATGAACGAAGACAAGCAGCGCGAGATCGCCAGCAAGGGCGGCAAGGCGCAGGGTAAAGAGAACAACCCAGCCAACTTTGCTAACGACAAGAAGAAGGCTAGTGAAGCCGGCAAAAAGGGTGGCGAACACTCCCACCAAAATGACTAACCCCACATTGGTCTAGGTATCACCAAAAAAGGAGGCTTACAGAGCCTCCTTTTTGTTATGTAAAACCATAAGCTTGACGGACTAAGCACCACGTGTTTAGTATTAAGTATACTAGTCAGTATACTTATATGCGTAAACGATCAGAAGATACTCGTAAGACCATCATTACTGCGGCACGCCAGCTATTGCTAGCTAGCGGCTATGCTGCAACCTCTGTCGACGCTATCGCCGTCCAAGCTAATGTTACCAAGCGTACGGTCTATGGTTATTTTCCGGACAAGCGTGCTTTGTTTATGGGTGTAGTCGAAGATGCTGTTGGTGACCCTTGGGAGTTTCACGTGCCGCCACAGACCATTGTCACGCCTGACGGTTTGTATCATGCACTCTACGCTATTGCCGCGGGGCTTAACGACATCACCGCACATCCCGACTACGTGCAGCTGTTGCGGGTGACCATTGCCGAAATCCCTGCCCAACCAGATCTAAGCGTGCTCTTTGAACGTGGCGTCACCAGACGCTCGTTGCGCACAATTACTAGCTTGCTCAAAACAGCCGCCGACCATGAATTACTTACCGTCCCCGATCCCGAAGCTGCCGCCCGGCAATTTGTGGGCGGCTTTGTAGTGCGGACTTTATTGGACGGGTTATTGCAGCCTGAGCCGAAACTCACCAAGCTAACATCTCCAGAACTCACAGCCTATGTGGAATTATTCACCGAACGACTCAAACCCGGAGGCCAACCAATGTAAAACTAACTAAAAAACAAAGATAAAAAATATCAGACCAGGAGGGGTCATATGTATGTATTAAAAACAGACGACATACACAAGAGCTATCGCAGCCACCACGTGCTAAAGGGCGTCGACATCGAGGTCGGGCCAGGCAAGCTTGTAGGTATCGTCGGCGAGAACGGTTCCGGTAAATCCACACTGCTAAAGATTTTGGCCGGCGAATTAAAGTCCAGCAAAGGCAAAGTAGAAGTCCACGGCTCGATCGGCTACTGCCCGCAGTCGCCAGTGGTAAACGAATCACTAACAGTGGCCGAACACCTGGCATACTTTAAGGAAGCCTACAAACTGCCAGACACACAGTACGCCGAACATTTGTTGGATGAGCTGCATTTCCGCAAGTTCAAAGACGAACGTGCCGGCAACTTGAGCGGTGGCACCCGCCAAAAACTCAACCTAACCATTGCCCTGATGCACCAGCCTGCGGTGCTCTTGCTGGACGAGCCTTACCAAGGTTTCGACTGGGAAACCTACCTGCGTTTTTGGGATGTCGTAGAAGAACTAAAGCGCAGTGGCAAGACTATCCTGGTGATCTCACACCTCATTTTTGAACAAAAGAAGTTCGACCATATCTTGCAACTAAAAGATGGCCGCATCACGGAGGCAAAGGCATGAGGCAATTTTTTGCAGCGTTAAAGTTCAGCTTTAAGGAGCAGATCGACAACAAGTTCGCGTTTGGTTTGCTGGTGGTATTCGTGCCGATTTGGTACTGGATGCTCGGAATAATCACACCCAACACCCTGGTGCCATTCCGCTTCGCACCGACAGGAGAGTTTTTGCAGGTAAACGGACACCAACTGATCTTGCTGACTGCCGGCCTGAACGTGCTTGCCATGATCCTGGGCTTTATGTTCTTCCACTCCGCCCACAAGTCACTTGGCTTCGACCGGCGCCTGACCCGCGCCGGCCTGACCCGCGTAACCTTTATGCTGGCCAAGACGCTGGCGCTCATGGTCGTAACAGCTATTTTGGCAGCATACGCCTTGGCAGTTTTGTTAGTCTTTTGGCACTTCCCGCATAACATCTTTGAAGTGTGGCTCAGCTTCTGGCTGATATCGTTACTATATGGCGGCCTTGGTCTGCTACTAGGTTTGCTGGTAAACAACGAACTGGTCGGCTTCTTTACCGTCATTATGGTCAGCCAGATGGACACCTTCTTGCAGGCGCCCGTCGACAACCCAGCCGCTAACAAACTGTTCCTAAAGTTCTTCCCTAGCTACGGGTCCGAGCAGGTGACCATTGCCGGCGGCTTTACGCACCGCTTTGCCACCGCCCAAGTACTGCTATCGTTAGTTTGGTTTGTGATTATCCTGCTGCTAGCTCTGGGTATCTTTTACATCCGCACGCGACGGAAGAGTAGCGTGGTGCGGGAATAAGACGCCGATCTCTTCATTTTTTTGTGTTTTCCACAACTTTCAGTGCTGTTTCAGAAAAATGTGTTTGCACGTTTGAGCAACTTATGGTTAATTTTGGCTAAGCGAACAATATCAGCACACGCAAATGAGGGGGGGTGTCTAATGATCAGAAAGTCGTTTAGCTTAGTTGGAAAGTATCTACAATTTGCGGAGTCTATAAAACAGCGCACCATTGCGCTGTTTTTGTTAGCCATATTTTTGCTGAGTATGGCCACTCCCCCTGCTGCTGTCGTGGCGATGGACTTACACTCGCGTTCACTACCGCCCAAAAATTCGCACATAAAACCACTAGACCAGCCTACGACTACCCAGGAGCACAACTTTAATTATCCTAGCGGTCCCAAGAATGTCGCGTCGCCAAACCAAGCTGCATTAGATGCTTACGCGCCAACATCGCCTTCTAGCGGTGTATTAGGCCTGCTAACCAAAAAAGGCAAAATGGCCAGCGGCGAGGTGCTTCGTGGAGCAGTTGGCTCCCCCAAAATTAATCCTCACGAGCTAACTGACAGCCGTACGGCTAATTCTACAGTGACTGTAAACTCAGATGGCTCGTTAACCCAAAAGAACTACCTCGAACCTCAATTCTACAAAAAAGACGGGCGATGGACGGATATCGGCAATACTCTTTCAGAAGACAAAAATGCAGGTGACTCTGGCAATGTGTTTGGGAAGGCTTTAGGACAAGTTGAGTCCTGGGTTTCTTCGACTACTAACTACACGACGACCCAAAATGATTGGTTAGCTCGTTTCTCCCCGAGTGATTTCGACAAGGGTATGGTGCGTATCCAGAAAGGAAACAGCCAGATTGGCTACGCCCCTATAAATGCCAAAACAGTTGCACCAGTCGTGACGACAGGCAAAAGCGGAGTCCAAACAATCCACTACTACGACCTTTGGCCTGGCGTAAATGTTGAGTACACAGTGACCCACAGTGCGGTTAAAGAGAATATCGTAATTAAAGACAAAAACGCCACTCATCAAGTTGCATTCAAAGTTGTAGGCGCTTCGCTTGAAAAGCAAAAAGGCGGTTACTCTATTAAGGGCGCCCTTGGTGATCAGTTCACGATTGCAGACCCAAATCTTATTCTCAATAACTTTGGCCCCGAAACAAAGGCGGGGGTTTTGAGCCAAAACTACCAAGACGATACTTTAACCATTTCGGTAGACGAGGACTACCTGCAGTCCTTGCCAGATAAAGCATTTCCAGCAGTAGTTGACCCCAGCACCTTTAATGGTAATTTTGGTTCTCGAGCCGGCGGTAACTATGTGTCGTTAAAGAGTGACGGCTACGTGTGTAATTCAAGTGTTTGTAACCCATACGCAGGCTCACTGTATGACAGCAATAATGTACTTCGGTACTGGCGTAGTGCGGTTTTTACTAACTACGATACCTTCCGCAACTCGAGCAATGTTTTAACCAACGCTACATTGCATTTGGTGCAGCGTACTAATGCTGGATTCTGGACGGGGACGTACGATACCCACACCTACTTTGCTGGCATAGCGACATGTCTTAATAGTTTCGGCTGTCTAGAAAACTGGTATGACTCTGGAACTGTGTCGACGAGCGGCACTATTGATGTTACTAACATCTATCAGTCGTTAATTAACCGTGGCAACTTTGGCGGCTGGCTTATGCTTGGTGGTGAAGATGATACTACATCTTCATTTAAGAACTTTGACCCAGGGACGGGTGATGTCACTAGTGGTAGCTACGTTTCGTTTACGTATGGTGGCGTGCCTTCTGCACCAAGTGTTACTTCACCGGTACAGGATCAGGTATACGTCGACCCACAACCGTCATTTAGCGTAAGCGCAGAAAGTAACCCCAACGGCAGTACGCCGCTGCTTTATGAGTTTTCGGTTAGTAGTGGTCCCGGTAATTCAGGCTCACTTGTTGATTCGGGCCAGCAGTCGGCTACGCAGTGGACAATACCCGACGGAATTTTGCAAGATGGTG
>CBJLZK010000047.1:0-6912 GCA_966427515.1 uncultured bacterium
ACCTCAAGACTGGCTACGGTACACACATGAAGCTATACCGTTCTATGAGCGCTAACGGCTCATTGCGTGATGACGAGCTTGAATCTGCCACCATGGACGCCGTCAAGGGCAACGAGGTACTCAGCATGCTTCGTGGTAAGCCTATCGCCGTCAAGAATGTCACGCCAGTCCTTAACAAGGCACTGCAAACTGCCCGCGATAATATGAAGAACACAAAGCTTACTGTCGAACAGCGCCAGGCAGCATCAGTGGAGGCAGGCCAGCTTAGCGGTATCGTCGAACAGTTCCAACAAAATGGTACATATGCATCGCCAATCAACGTTCAGAGTACCGACCAACTTGTCGTGCAGCCTTCACTTAACATTCGCCAGGAGATCCAGCAAGAGGCAAGCCCTGTCCAACTGGAAGCCAACCGTATTACTGGCCGTATGGAGCCTACCGTAAACGTATCAGGCATGCAGTCGCAGATACGCCAAGCCCAAAGCGAAATGGATATTGCCTTGCGTAATGGCAACCAGCAACTCGCTGCCCAGCACCAACAAAGAATTGACGACCTTAACACTCAGATCGGACTCGCCACCAATAACGCTCGTAACCGTTTTGTGGAACGTGGCTACACCCAACAAAAGCCTCGTGGCATGTACGATCCAAACGACCCACGCTACGGTGGTTAGTCCCCCTCTAGCAGTAATATATTACATCTCTTAGGTTGACTTTTTATCAAGTTTGTGCTTAAATTTAATCATTAAGCGCAAAAACAGATAGCCATGCAACCGTTAAATCCAAACCAAAATATAAATCCTCCGACGCCAGAGATCGTGCCTGGTCCAAATCAACCCTTGAGCCAGCAGGAGTGGGCGAATGACTGCGACGAACTTGATCGCATCATGTCAGAAATGAGCGACCTGGAAGCCGAGGCCGCCACTATCGACGAGAATGAACGGACCAATTACTATCACCCTACTAACGCGACGTTAAACGCCCAAATTGCCCAGGAATTCCGCAACGGCAGCAGCAACAGCTCATTGCCCAGCTTGCAGCAGCGCCGTGCCGCTAACGGCAATCGCCTAGTTGGCCTAGTTAGCCGCTCTGACACCTCCGCCATGCTTGATTTGCTTGACGAGAACGTCCAGATCGCAGCAGGCCACCACCAGACCACCCACGACCGCGTACATGGCGCCAGAGGCACTATTGCAGCAGCCCAGCAAGCCGAAAGCGAACATGTATTACGTCGTGCTACACACCGTGGCGTACACCACAATCTCGCCCTGGATCCAATCACCAACTACACTGGCCAGGCAAGGAAGGACGAAGAAAAGCGCCGCGCTGCCTTAGTAGCTGCTTCTAGCAGCCAGTTATCTGGTGCGGCCGTAAAAGCTGGCACAGCCGAACTGGAGCGTGCCGACTCTGTTTACGCCCACGAACGCAATATGGGCTTTCATGGCCGTCTTGCTGGTCTAGTCGGTAATCTTAGGGGTAATCACGACCAAATCGGCAACCAATTAGCCCAAGACCTACAGGGTATCAACCGCCAGTTAAACAGTCTCGACCTGCGCCAAGCCCAGTTGCCAGCTAATGTTGAACAGCAGCTACGCATCGACCTTGAGGGTATGGTTATGGATATGGGCAACCTTTCGAACCACGATGCGTTGCGTAGCCTAGCCTTGGCCCAATACACTCGCGCACGCGCACGCCTTGAAGCCCAGGGCATCCATACAGACGCCGTTACTGGTACCCGCCAGCACAATGCCGAATACACTGCTGACGGCGGTATTCGTTTGCACACCGGCACAGATGACGAAGTAATAGTTTACCGGGACGGCACTGCTATTCATTACGACCCACAACAGGGCCGTCACGACGTGCGACGCCATGCTTCAGGTGAGGTTTTTGTCGAACAACCACTGGAACTCTCGCTCGACGACAATGTAGCCGTGCCTATTAACCCACGAACCGGCCAGCCGTTCACATCAGGCGAAGCCTTTGTCGAATGGGAAGCTAGCGGTAACCCAGATGCTATCGCCACGCTTCACGCCGCCCTTGGTAATGACATTAGGCAGCAACAAGATTTTGAGCGCCAAACCCTGGAGGCAATCCAAGCCTGCCATACCAATACAACTACACTCAGCGATCGTATTTCACAGATCAACGCGACCGCCCAAGCCGAAAACCGTGCCGTGACACCACAAGAACAGCAACAGATCACTGACGCACAACAGCAAATCGCTACATTGCGCGCCCAGGAACAACGCGCCAACCAAAACATTTTGGCTGTGCGTGAACGCATTAGCCGTAACACCTACTGGCGTAGCTTTGCAGAAGTTGGCAGCAACCGCGTCCAAACAACGCGCCAAGGCCGCTTGGGCCGGTTCATGGCTAAGCAGGTCGCTGCTCCAGTGGCTGGTTTAGCCCCTGAATTACACCCAGACGGTGTAGTGGTCGCCTACGATACCACTATGCATGGCCGGACAGGAGAGTGGACTCTGTGGCCAGACGGCTACAGCATTTACCGCGACCCATCGACGCGACAGACACAACGCTTCCGCCCTAACGGCACCCCTGCCTAAACAGGCAACAATCACAAGAATTTTCGTTCACTCTAGCCTGAGTTCAAGTTATACTATGTACATAGTATGTCGACTTATAAGGTAATTCAGGACATTGAGGCCGAAGACAAACTTATTGGCCCGCTGACCCTCCGGCAGTTTATCTATGCCTTGGTGGGGGCCTTTTTTGGCTACCTGACATTCTTGGTAATAACCAAGGGCGCGCCTTACATGGCAGTGGTATTTTTTCCACTTGCCGTTATTTGCATATTCTTTGCTTGGCCATGGAGCAGAGATCAGCCAACTGAGGTTTGGGCTCTGGCTAAGATCCGCTTCTTGGTTAAACCACGCAAGCGTATTTGGAACCAAAGCGGTGTTAAAGAAGTCGTAACCATTACCGCACCTAAGCGCGTAGAGCCAATCCTTACGAATGGTCTATCGCAAAATGAGGTCGAGAGCCGTTTGCGAGCTTTGGCAGATACTATCGACAGTCGCGGTTGGGCTATCAAGAACGTTAACGTTAGTATGTACGGCCAACCAGCCCTGGTTATGGCCGACCCTAATTCCGACCGGCTGGTTAGCCTGAACTCGCTGCCGCAGCCTGTGTCGAATATCGATGTTAAGGCTTCTGACGACATCCTTGACGCTCAGAATAACCCTATTGCCGCCCAGTTTGATTCAATGATTGCAGCCTCAGCCAAGGCTCACCGTGAACAGATTATCGAGAAAATGAAGGAGAGTGCGGCGCCACCACCTCCGCCGCCAGTAGCAGCCCCAGCTATTCCACCCCCGATTGCCGCACCAGCTGCCGCACAGCCTATCCAGACGCCCCAACCACAGAACTATTGGTTCCTGAGTGAACCAACCCAAGCAGCCGCAGCCACATTGCCGCAAGATACTGTTACCTTTAACACGCAGATTGTTGCACCAGGTACACCTACGGCCGGCGGTGTAGTTACTGCCGCTAACCCCACGCCGGAAGAAGAGGCTTTTGTTAAGCAGCTCAAGAACGAACCAGCCTTTAGCCCTAACATGCATGGCCATTTGCACGTTATCCAGCCATTGTCGGCGCAAAAGGCCCAAACTCAATCACAGGCTCCAGCAGGCAGCCAACTGCCTGTAATGGCACCGGCTCCGGTAGCCACGGGCACTAATCCACAAGCTGCCACACAAGCCGCCGTCCCACCAGTGACACAGCAACCTGACGCTGCTATACTGGAACTTGCAAGAAATGATGATCTTAATGTGGCAACTATTGCGCGTGAAGCACATAAACGCAAGGAGCCGCCACAAGATGAAGTGGTTATTTCACTACATTAATTATGAGATCGACAAGTTCGGTGGGGATAGTCTAAGTACGCATGAATCCTAATACGCCTAATCAACAACCAATACCTGGGGTAATGCCAGCAGTGCCTGGCCAGCCACAGGCAGGCATGCCCTATGTGCCACAGCACGGCCTAGCCGAAACTGCTGCCAATATCCAAGGTGGCGTTCCTGCACAGCCTATGATGGGCGTGCCAATGCCACCCGCTCAGGCGGGAGTAGCGCCGCAAATGCCAGGGGCAGGCTTGCCTCAACCAATGCCTCAAGCTGGCATGCCCCCCGGTATGCCAGGCCAGGCTCCTATGCCCCAGCCAGGGCAGGGCGCAGTCGTTAGTGGCGGCAGTCCTGTGCCTAACCAAAACCCTGCCACCAAACCAACGGTCAAGGCGGTCAACCCTAACAGCACACAAAACATGCTGCAGATTGCTGAGATCCGTGACGGTATCGTAATAATGAATGACGGTTCATTCCGCTCGGTGATTATGGTCAAATCTATTAACTTTGACCTGATGAGCCAGCAAGAGCAGGAAGCCGTTGAGTATAACTACCAGAACTTCCTCAACTCGTTGTACTTCCCAATCCAGATTTTTATCCGTTCACAAAAAGTCGACATTGCACCCTACCTAGAAAAGCTCGACAAGATCCGCTCCGAGCACGACAACATGTTGTTAGCCCTCCTGATGGACGACTATATTGGTTACATCACAGCGTTGTCGCAGCAGACAAACATTATGGACAAGAAGTTCTACATTATTATTCCATTCTTCCCACACGTAGACATCCAGAAGGCCTTTACCCAAAGTAAAAACTTCGTCACTGGCGTCTCTGACCTCTTTGCTTCCAAGGAACAGCATGTCGTCATCAACGAAGAAGAACTAGAGAAGGCCAAGACCGAGCTTCGTACCCGCGTCCAAACGGTGCTGAGTGGTCTATTGCAGTCAAATATCCAAGGGCTACCATTAGACACCCAGGAGTTAATTGAGCTCTTCTATGACACCTACAACCCCGATACCGCTACTAGGCAGCAGCTCAAGAACTTCAACAACCTGACCGCAGACGTTATCACCAAAGGCGCAGGGGCAGCCCCACAGCCTCATTTAGATAGGGAGTTAAACTAGTATGGGTCTGTTTGGCAAAAAACAACCAAAGCTCGATCCAGTCGCGATCGCCCAAGCACAACAACAGCGTGAACAGCAAGAAGTTGATGCTGCATTTCAAAAGGGCATTACGGCGCTGCGTGACTTTATCGCACCGAGTTCCGTTGAGTTTTCAAGTACGCATTTCCAGATTGGCACCCGTATGGCACGTACGTACTACGTCTACGGCTATCCCCGTCAGCTCTACACAGGCTGGCTGAGCCCAATGGTTAACCTCGACGAAGTCCTGGACATCTCTATGATGATCTACCCTGTAGAGAGCCAGGTTGTACTAGAGAACCTACGCAAAAAGGTGACCCAGCTTGAAGCTGGTATCCAAATCGACTCAGATAAAGGTCGCGTCCGTGACCCGGCCAAACAAGCAGCCATCCTTGACGCCGAAGAAATGCGCGACAAATTACAGGTTGGCGAGGAACGTTTCTTCCGTTTTGGCTTTTACTTTACGATTTACGCCAGCAGCCTAGAAGAGTTGGAATTTGTCTCGCACAAAGTTGAGTCCATGCTTGGCCAGCAGCTTGTTTACTCTAAGGCTGCGACATCACAACAAGAGCAGGGCTTTAACAGCGTTATTCCTGAATTCACCGACCAATTGCAGATCCGCCGCAACATGAGCACTGGTGCCATTAGCACCAGCTTCCCGTTCACCTCAGCCGACCTAAGCCAAGAAAATGGCATTCTGTATGGCATTAACATGCACAACTCTGGCCTGGTAATCTTTGACAGGTTTACCCTGGAAAATGGTAACTCGGTGGTCTTCGCTAAGTCTGGTGCAGGTAAGTCGTTTACTGTTAAGCTCGAGGCGCTGCGCTCACTGATGATGGGCACCGAAATCTTTATTATCGACCCAGAAAATGAATATGAACGTATGTGTGACGCCGTAGCTGGCGCCTACATCCGCCTAAGCCTTAACTCGGCCACCCGCATTAACCCATTCGATCTACCGCGCGTAGTTGATACCGAAGAGGCCGACAACGCTTTGCGCAGCAACTTGATTACGCTCCATGGCCTGCTTCGCTTGATGATGGGTGGGGCGCAAGCCCAAATGATGGGTGGCGCCCAGATGATGGCACCTGCCTTAAGCCCGGTTGAAGAATCTGACCTTGACGCAGCATTGATTGAAACATACGCCAAAGCCGGCATTACCAACGACCCTCTAACGCACACAGCACCGCCACCAACCATTTCTGACCTTTACGACACCTTGTTGCACATGGGTGGCAGTGGCCCACAGCTAGCCCAGCGTCTACGCAAGTACACCTCTGGTACGTTCGCCGGTATCTTTAGCCAGCCCTCAAACATCGACATTAACAACCCTATGGTGGTCTTTAACATCCGCGACCTAGAGGACGAATTGCGTCCTGTCGCCATGTACATTGTCCTAAATTACATCTGGAACAAGACCAAGAGTGACCAAAAAAGGCGCGTTCTGATCGTCGACGAGGCTTGGCAGTTAATGAAATATGAGGACTCAGCCAACTTCTTGTTCAGTCTTGCTAAGCGTGCTCGTAAATACAACCTGGGCATTACTACGGTAACCCAGGACGTCGAAGACTTTATGGGCTCACGCATGGGCCGCGCCGTTGTGGCTAACGCCTCGATGCAGTTTTTGCTTAAGCAGTCACCGACTGCAGTTGACGTCCTATCCGACGTCTTCAAACTCACGGCCGAGGAGAAAAAACGCCTTAGCCAGTTCCCTGTAGGGCAGGGACTCTTCTTTGCCGGCCAAAATCACGTACACATTCAGGTGGTCGCCAGCCCAACCGAAACTGGGCTGATTACTACCAATCCAGGCCAAGCCCAACAGGCTTCAATGGGTGGAGCAGGCGGAGCAGCAGGCAGTGCCGGACTCAACCAAGGCGGTGGTGTCATTGATTTATCGGCCG
>CBJLZK010000048.1:0-6862 GCA_966427515.1 uncultured bacterium
AACATACCGCCGCAAGCGATCACCTACTTTTCGGGTGGCATCATTATCGCCTTGGGGTTGGCGATGTTGTTCCCGCTAACCTACGCTAAGCTTATTGCTCGGATTGGTATAGAGCCACGAGCACAACGGTTATTGGGCAAGGGCACGCAAGATAAGCGTCAGATTGTGGGGCCTGTTATAACTGGCGCGGCATTGGGGCCAGTGTTCTCTAGCTGTAGCCCTGTGTATGCCTATATTTTGGCGACAGTATTGCCGGCGCACTTTGGTCCAGCGATTGCGTATATTTTGGCCTATGTGGTTGGGCTGGCGCTTATTTTGCTAGCTATTAGTTACTACGGCCAGCGGCTGACTCGTCGTCTTAGGTTTGTGGTAAACCCCAATGGCTACTTCCAGCGCGGGCTAGCGGTTATTTTTGTACTGGTTGGGATTGCTATTATTACGGGCTTGGGCACCAAGATCCAGGTGTACATGGCCAAACATACACCAGATTGGTTCGACCACTTTAGTGCTAATTTGATCCCCAAAACCAGCAATCATCCTACGACCGGTAATGGGCTGTACAACGTGACGCCCTACCAGGCCCCTGAACTTGTTGGCATCCAGAATTGGCTTAATAGCGATCCGCTGACACTGTCGCAGCTTAAGGGCAAGGTGGTGCTTATCGACTTTTGGACGTATACCTGCATCAACTGTATCCGCAGTTTGCCGTATGTGCAGGGATGGTATAGCCAGTACCAAAAGGACGGGTTGGTAGTGATTGGCGTCGAGGCACCAGAGTTCTCGTACGAAAAACTGCCTTTTAATGTAGCGGCAGCAGCCAAGCAAGATGGCCTGACATACCCAATCGCCATCGACGGTAATTTGGCTACTTGGAACGCCTACCAAAACCAATACTGGCCAGCCGAATATCTTATCGACCGTAACGGCAATGTACGCAGGCAGCACTTTGGTGAAGGTGAATACAATCAAACAGAGCAAGCGATCCGCGGCCTATTGTCTGAAGGCGCAAATGTCCAACTGCCCAGCAACATGGTGGTTGGCGGTGATGTGCCCGTGCCGATTTCGCAGAACCAAACTCCCGAGACGTATTTGGGCACGGACAGGGCGGGCTCTTACGAAGGTACGCCGCAGCTTGGCACGAAGCCCGTCGACACGTATCAATTCGCAAACAGCTTGGATGCTGATTCATGGAGTTTATCTGGTGAGTGGCAAGTGTCTGGCTCTACGATTACTGCCGGCAAACACGCCAAAATCGAGATTAACGTGTCTGCCAAGGATGTTTATGTGGTCGGTGGCTCGCCAGATCCTGCCCAGGTGACGGTAAAATTCAACGGCCAGCCTATTAGCCAAACCGGCAACGCTGGCGCTGACGTAACAGATAGCCACGTCCAAGTCCAGCTTTCTAATTTGTACCGGATAGCCAAGTTTAACAGTTTTACTACTGGTACCGTCGAGCTTGATGTACCTAGCGGTGTATTCCTTAACACGTTTACCTTCGGTAGTTAGTGGGATTAAACATAATTACTGCTATAGTGGGTGGTTATGATCATAAAGACAGTGCAGTGGAACATAGGTGGCGGCAAGGTACTGGCAGATGGTGCTGACGTGTCACGGTTGGCATCATACAGTCAGGATGGCCTAGGCCAAATTATTGCTTGGTTGCGGGATCAAAACCCCGACATTATTATTTTGCAGGAAACGCATGCCGCGAACGGTCTATCCCAGCCAGAAGCCATTGCTAAAGCATTGGGTTACGAGGGCTGGGTAAATGACGATTGGGCCGATTCGCACATAGAAGCTGGGCAGCGTTTGGGGCAAGGTGTAGTATCCCGCCAGCCGATCGCAAGCCATGACTTTGAGTGGTTCCCCAACCCCAACTTAGAAGCCGTGTGGGAAGATGGCACGATTGCCAAAACCCACGACAAAGGGCGTAGCCGTTGCTATGTGCAGATTACCCCAGACCAGACTTTGTTGGTAGAAACACTGCACACGACGCCGCTGCACCGCTTTAATGTAAAGTTAACCGACGATACTGCCAAAAAGATCTTTGCCGGCATATCTTCCAAGCTGGTCGCGGCTGGCACTGGCACTATCCAGGCCGACTTTAATGTTGATGCCGAAAGTCTGCGCGAATTCTTCCCGGCACTTTTTGAAGCTGGCTTTGGCGAAGTAGCACAAACCGAAGTGACCACGCCTAAGGGTGAACGCTACGACCACGTGCTATACCGCGGGCTCAAAGTTCTGGACAGTAAGGTTGATAGCAGTGTCAAAACCGACCACTATCCTATCGTGACCCGTTTTAACTTAGCAGTGTAAAATATACCTGAATGGAAAAATTCAAACGGCGGTTTTATGATAGCCACCCCAGGCTACCGCTTGACCCCGATAGCGACCAGTTAAAGATTACGCGGCCTATTCATACTGACCCTGTGCATATGGTGGTGGTAGGTGTGGGTGCCTTTTTTGGTACGCTGCTGCGAGACGAGATAGGTTTTTGGATGCCAGGCAGCAAGAACGGCTGGCCGACGGCTACTTTATTGATTAATGTTGTCGGTGCATTCCTGCTGGGCCTGCTCTTGCAGGCATTGTTGCACCGTGGCAAAGACGAGGGTGGCCGCAGGATCTTACGTTTACTGCTGGGCACTGGCTTTATGGGTGCGTTCACTACCTACAGTTCGCTAGCTACCAGTGTCGCTTTGTTAACACGGGCCAACCACCCAACAGAAGCGGGTGCGTATGCCGCGGTAAGTGTTATCTTGGGTATTGCCGCTGGTGCTGCCGGTATTCAGCTTGCTACCAAGCGCCACCAAAGGGACCGGGCATGACAGCTGTATTTGTATCGCTTGCCGGTAGTCTAGGAGCGGTCAGCCGGTTTGTGCTGGACGGCCACATCCGCAGCAAGCACAACCATTCGTTCCCCTGGGCAACGCTGGTTATTAATATTTCGGGCTCGTTTATTTTGGGTTTGGTCAGCGGAATCTTACTTAAGCACCACAACTTTAAGCAGACTGAGGCCATTATTGGTGTAGGCTTTTGCGGTGGCTACACTACCTTTAGCACTGCCAGTTTTGAAACAGTGCGTTTACTCGAAAAACAGCACTACAAAATGGCTGTTGCCAACGCGCTTGGCGGTCTTATCGCTACAATTATCGCTGCGGCTCTTGGGCTGCTGGTAGGTGAATGGCTATAGTTGCCTTTACGACAAAAGTCTGAGAGCGGGGCAATCCTTCCTGCAGCGCAAGGTTGCCCAATTGCGGGCGCACGCTAGTATCTTGGGGTCAGGGGTTTGTAGCTTGGCGGCCGCGCTGGCAAATGGTTCATGCTGTTCTTCGCCTGCAAGGCGGCTAGCCGCACGGCCGACACTTTGCACTTCTTCGGTGCCGGGCGTACGGCCAAAGTCGACAGTGCCAGCTCCTGCTAGTAATCTGCCAGCCATTGCCATTGCTGCCCGCTCCAGACCTTCGTAATCTGCACAGGGAAATTCTGCATGTGTCATTACAACCTCCTTTTCTTGGCTTAAAAACAGAAAGAGCAGGAAGTAACGCTCACTTCCTGCTCTTTCTTGTTAAGTGGGGATGGGTAGACGGAGGTTATCTATCATCCTTTTGTTTCAGCTTGTTTGCTATCTCTGATAGTTTGTTCCTCATATAGCTTCGTTCGTGACGGCTATTTTGATCTGCCATATGTAACTCCTTGTCTGCTTATTTCGCTACTCCATTACGGAGCGTCAGGATTTACACACAGCATAGCTATGCACGGGTGATTCTGGCTATAAAAAATTCCACTCTGGCATCATGTGCCCATATTTTTTTGAAGAGTTAACGGGCTTGGCTGTAATACTCGCGTCAACAACTGCCCTGAAACGCCGTGGACATCGTAGGGCCCAGTGTGCCGTGCTTTTAGCGCAGAGAATAGCAGGCCGCCGCGCAGCCATAGCAGAGTTACTATTCATCCCAGAGTGCGGATTGGGATTGAGAGCTTCGGTTCCCGGGCTGAACATCTGCTTTGCTGCCTTGGTCATGGCCTTCATTATGATGGACAAAACATACGAATGCTGTAAGAAATTTTGCAGCGGGCAGTAGGTAAGGCAGTTTTACTTAGGGGCACAACAAGGAGACGATTATGTCTAAAATTCCGTCCTTAACAAAACTACCGATTCATAAAATTGCAGTTTTCCGAGCCTACAAGCTTAGCGGCTTTTTGGTGGCGACACCGGCATTTAAGGCATTGCGCCAAGCCTTTCCTGGAGCCCACATTGATTACGTCGGTCTTCCCTGGGACAAAGAAGTTGTGCCACGGTACCAAGAGTACCCTAACGGATTTGTGCCATTCCCCGGCCTACCGGGCTTGCCGGAGCAGGCCTGGCAAGCCGATGAGGTCGTAGCGTTCCTGGACTTTATGCAGCACCAAAAGTACGATCTGATCCTGCAAATGCACGACGACGGCACAGTTACCAATCTGTTTGTACCATTGTGGGGCGCTAAGTACACTGCTGGCTTTGCTCCTAAGGGCGGTTTTTGGCCAAGCCAGTGGTTTATGGAGTGCCCCACTGACCAGCCCGAAATCATTAGGATGCTAAATTTGCTGGAGTTTTGCGGCATCCCCTCCGAGGGCACAGATTTATTCTTTCCGCTGACCCACGACGACCGTGCAGCGCTGACTAAGCTGCCGCACTATACCGACTTCACAAAGTTGCCCATTGCTTGTATCCATCCTGGTGCCGTGTCGTCGATGCCTTGGCCGGCACGCTATTTCTCGATGGTGGCCGACGCCTGTGTAGAAGCAGGGCTGACCGTAGTTTTGACTGGTTCCAAGGACGAAAAAGAGCTTGCCCAAGGGGTGCTGACGCGTATGAACCATGTAGGGTATGATCTGACAGGCGAGACGACACTTGGTTCGGTGGCGGCACTCCTAAAGAAAAGCAGGATTTTTATTGGCAACGATACGGGTACCGCGCATCTGGCGGTGGCCGTCGGGACGCCGAGCATTACCATCTTTAGCACTAGTGACCCCAACCGCTGGGCGCCCCTAGAAAGGGAACGTCATCTGACAGTCCTACCCGACCAGGCTACGCCACCGACAGTCATAGGGGATATGCAGGCGTTGCTGGCGGCACACCGGCATCTATAGCCACGAGGTGTTGGCAGGACAAACGAGCAGTGATTTGTATCACTTAACAAAGATAGAATAATTGGGATAATGTGATTGTCGTCAAAAACATAAGCATAGACTCTTGACTGGCCGTATGTTCCGGGCGGATAATGGAAACATCCTGAAATAAGGAGATAAGGTATGAGAAGGTGTTGCTGGCATCCAGCAATCCCTTAATCACAAAGAGATACACACACGATCACGTAAGTAAGCATGCGCGATCTTTGGAATCCTTAGACTTTATTTTCCTTCCCTTCACCTAAAATCCAGCAGAACTGCGACGCATGAGGAGCGTAGTTTTTTGGTTAACCCAAAAACTACGAATACAGCAATGATAGAACTTAGACCTCCGATGGAGGTCACCCCAGTTAACCCCTTAGATGTAGCACCTGACCCAGGCATTATGAGTCAGATGTATATTGGGGCACGTCTGAAGTACGAAGACGGAATGACATTGGCATGCGCAACGCCCCGTGAAGGCTGGTCATACGATCAAATCAAAGAAGAATACGCTCGCAGGTATGCTGAGCGTAATTTTATGCCCGACCCTAACTTTGACGTGTCGTTCTTTGATGAGTTCTTTATTGTCGAGGAGCCTGACCATGAGTCATTCATGGCCCAACTGGACCCCACGCTTTCTGATCTGGACAACCTAGATAAATATACTCTAGATATACGTCCGAAGTTTATCTTCCCCAACACCAAGCAAGGGCACTTTGACGTTTGGTTGCCCCACCCCCGTGCCGTAGCTGGTGCTGGCCGGTTTGGTAAGCACTCGTTCCTGTGGGATGGCTACCAAATGGCCAAGGGCTATGCTGCAGACGGCGAGTGGGAACTGGTTTTGGACGTCGTTGACAACACTGAATACCAGATTATGAAGTACGGCTATCCGTTAAACGGTAGCGCTGACTTTTATGTAACCCGCGCCCAACCAGACTACTTCTCGCACGAAGTCAGGATGTTGGCAGACCACTTTGGCCCCGAAGTGTTAGTCCGCTATCTAGCAGCCATGGAAAAGAACCACATGGGCTACTGGATGGACGGTATGAGAGAGCTGTCCGAATTGCCAGATGACGGCAGGGCTCATGCCCACCGTACGCTAGTCCGCATGCCCGACGGCTCGTTCCTGAACCGTTATTGGGACGATGGCAAGGGTGCGCGCCTTGAATCGCTCAAAGAAGACCACGAGCTGGCCGAAAAGGTCATAGCCATGGAAGGGCTTACCGGTGCTTTGGCACGGATGCGAGGACGTCAGGAGTTGACTGACCTGCTTAAGGCCCACGGCTTGGGCGAAATTGACCACGCCAACCTTGACGAAGATGCGGTTGCAATACATGGTCTAGGCTACGAAATCGCCAAGATCCGCAAGCAACTGCTCTTTAAGGACCTGCGTGCCGGTGCGGCCAGTGGCTGGGACTACAGCAGTCGCTGGTTCGAGGACGGTTCAACATTAGAGACGATCAACACCACCGACATTGCCCCGATCGACCTCAACAGCCTGATGGTCTACAACGAAGAAACCCTGGCGATGGCCTACGAAGCGGCCGCCGATATGGGTGGCTACAACGGCCTCAGTGTCCTTGAGTGTCGCGAGAAGTCTGCAATGTACCAGCAAATGGCCGACAACCGCAAGGAAGCCATTCGCAAGTACATGTGGGACGACCAAGACGAGATCTTTAGGGACCACAACTTTGTTAAGGCGGAGCAGACC
>CBJLZK010000049.1:0-6861 GCA_966427515.1 uncultured bacterium
TACCAATGGTGTACGTTTGACGGCCTACGCGAGATCACAGGTATCATGGGTAACCTGGCATTTAACGATGCCGGCAAGATGATGTTGCACGCCCACGGCACGTTTGGCGATCGTGATTACCAGGTGATCGGTGGGCACGTAAAAGACCTAGTTGCTGGGGCGACTGTAGAGATTTTTGTACACAGTTCGCACCAGCCTTGGCGGCGCAAGATTGACGAGGAAGTTGGTCTGCAAACGTTTGACCTGTAGCTTTTGGCATCCTAGGGTTTATTCTCAGTCCCAGTAGCTTATAATAGATCACGTGAACATCCTGCCAATTCTCGAAGATGCTACATTTATGCAGCAAGTAGACAGTGCTATCCGTCAATTCTGCAAGCAAGTAGATGATGTTAGCTTTATTGAGCCAAGTGGCGACAATGTTGTCGTGGTGGCGAACCGCCAGTTTGTGTTCCGTTTTCCACGGGATGCTAATTCAGCCAAACGGTTGTATTACGAAACGGCATTGCTACAAAAGATCGGCAAGCAGCTCCAAGAAGTACAAGTACCAGAGCTGGTACAGGTGCACACGCAGCCCTTCTATGTGGTTGCTAAATATATCGAGGGCGACCATCTGACTGACCAACAAGTGCAGTCCCTTACTTCTGACGAGCAAATTGCTATTGGCGAGAAAATCGCCGCCTTTTGCGCCCAGCTAAACCACGCTATTAGCGGGCTCGAGATCCGCCGTTTGCGTATTGAATCTGGCGTAGAGAACCTGGAAGAGCCATGGGGGCCTTATTTTGAACGTCTATTTACTCGCGAACGTTTGCCTAACGACAAGCTTCGTCCAGTCATCCAGGAACATTATGAGCTTTGGAAGGACTTTGTTCGGCACGAAGAAAATAATTACGCTATACACGACGATTTGCACCCCCGTAACCTGTTATTTTTAGGACCACAACTGCACGGGGTAGTGGATTTTGGTGATGCCAACGCTGGCAGTATCGAAGAAGAGTTCCGCTGGCTGTATGGCATGGGTGATATTGTGCTCAAGGCTGCCATTGAACATTACCAACAACTGACTGGCGTATCTGTGAACTTTGACCATGTTAAAGAGTGGGCAATTATGCACGAGCTTTCAACATATACCGCACGCCTAGCCAAGCAAGACACCGAATCATTCCCATTTGTCCGCGCCCAAGAGCACCTGCGGGTTTGGCTAACCAACTTCCCATTGTAGTCTAAAAAACGCCATCAACAGAGGTGGAGCTACTTGAAAAAGTTGCTTCAATGTGATATTATTGCAGTGTTCCTAGGTGGAGCAGACAATTATGCGTTATTTCTTAGGTTTTTTAGTTAGCATTGGTTTGATCGTCCTCGTATTTATTTTGGTACTGAGGGGTTTTGGTGGTAAATCGACCCAACAAAACCAGACGCCATTAACTGATTACGCCAACACAGATACTGTCGTGCGTATGACTGTAGATGGTAAAGTCGTAGGTGACCAACAACACCAAGCTTACCGGATTACGGTTAGCCGTGATCAGATTACCCTCGAAACCTTGCAGGGCTACCAGTACAATGCCATCGACACCAAGACGTACGAAAACAATGAGCAGGGATATGCTAACTTCCTACGTGCTATTGACCTGGATGGTTACACCAAAGGTGTAAGCAACGCTACTACCGCCCAAGATGACGAGCGCGGCGTTTGCCCTGGCGGCGAGCGCTTTATCTTCGAGATTGTAAATGGTTCGTCACAGATTGAACGCTACTGGTCTACCTCTTGTGGTGGCAGCGGTACCTTTAAGGGCAAAACCCAAGCCATCAAACAGCTCTTTGACCGCCAGGTCCCAATACCTGACTACTCCAAAGAGACAGGCCACCTGAACCTTTAGCCTAGCCAATCCGGAAGATGATGCGTTTTTCGGTCTTGGCTGCGGCTTGTAGCTGGGCTGTGTGAAACCGAAGAGTATTGGCCAAAGCTGCGCTTTGGACGGTGATGACGATGGACTCGCCCTTTAAGCCGATGCTGGAAGGAGCGTGAAACGTTTCATCGATGTAGCGTTTGATAGCCAACACCTCATTGGGTTCTTTGGGGCTGTATTTATGCAGTAAGTCCTCGAGGCTATCCATGTGGTTTAACTATAGCAGAGCTTGACAGCGCTGAAATAAATTTGCCATTATTTTCTGTAAGATTTTTTACAATATATCATGACTATTTCACTCGAATGCCCACAAGCAGCCTTTCAGGCGCCACCTGGCTACTCAGACGAAAATCTGGGTCAGGTAGCTGCCATATTTGGCATACGCCGTGCTGTAACGGGGCAAGAAGACAGGTTAGCTGCAGCCTTCGGTGCTGAACAAGTTGCCGAGGCCCAGCGCCAACTCGGGCAACTGAGTGAGTTCGTGACGGTGTCGCAATTCTCGGAAAGGGCAGCTCAACAGTTGGCAGAAATGAAGGCACTAGCTGCAAGTGACCCATTCAAACACGATTATCCAGACGTGCGCGCCCAGCGACGAAAGGCGCTAGACGAGTCAATCGCTGACGCCGAAGCATTGCTCGGCGTTACCATGCCAGAAATTGACGTAACCGCTGCGAGCATCGCAACTACAAGTTTGTTCTGGGAGGCCGCCCAGGGCTCGCCGGTGGCTGCAGACATTCTTCCTAGCCGTCATGTGACCAATCTTTGGGAGATGGCCACAGGAGAGCCTGAAGTTCCGCAACTAATTGCCCTTGATTTAGTTGCACAAGCTGCCCAGTAGGCTACAATACTTAGGCTATGCCCGAATTACCAGAGGTAGAAACCGTACGCACTGGCTTAAGCCAATTTTTGCCTGGTAAACAAGTTGCCAAGGTATGGCATGACTGGGATAAGGGCTTTCCTAATACTGCGGTAGATGTGCAGCAATTTTTGGTTGGTGCCAAGGTTTTGGCAGTGCGCCGCCGAGCCAAAGTGTTGCTCATAGACCTAGATACCGAATATACGCTGGTAATCCATCTTAAAATGACAGGCCAGTTAGTATACCGCGGCGACCATGAACGCTTTGGTGCGGGGCACCCTCCTGACAGCTTGGTGGGTGATCTGCCTGACCGCTCCACTCACGTTATTTTTACCTTTACTGATGGCAGTAAACTATTTTTTAACGACCAGCGTAAGTTTGGCTGGGTGCGTTTGATGCCAACGGTCGAAGTCGAGCAGCTCGATTTCTTTAGGACTGTAGGGCCAGAGCCACTGGCAGCCGATTTTTCGGCAACTGACTTTCGCCAGCGGCTATTGCGCCGTCCAAAGAGCCGTATAAAGCCCGTACTTCTAGACCAAAGTGTGATCGCAGGTATCGGCAATATTTATGCTGACGAGAGCCTCTGGGGTGCCAAAATCCACCCCGAGACTCTAGTGCAGGATATCCCAGTCAAACAGCTGGATGATTTATATGCAGCTATGCAGCAGGTACTGCAGTTGAGTATCGAAAAGGGCGGTTCCACGGACCGTAACTATGTAAATGCAGAGGGCAAGCGGGGGAGTTACTTGACCTTTGCGAATGTCTTCAGGCGCGAAGGCAAGCCTTGCCCGCGCTGTGGTACGACTATCATAAAGACCCAAGTCGCAGGGCGTGGCACTCACCTCTGTCCTCATTGCCAAAAGAAGAGATAAATGGTAAAATAGCTCTATTAATTGAGCTAAGAGAACAGAGTATACCGATGTTTCGTATGCGTAAGAACGAGATAGGCCACACTTGGTGGCGTCAATGGCTAACAGTTACTGGCTGTGCTGGTGGCTTAGCTCTGGCCTACTTTACTGGAGGTAATCAGCATGCAGCTGATAAACATCCTGGGATAGACCCTATGCCTTACTTTGCACCTGTCTCAAAGGAGCCAGGTACTGGCGAAAAAATGCCTGATACAGCCCGCGTAACCGGTGCTACTGTTTGCCAAAAAATTGTAGTGCTAAAGAGCAGGGATGGTTCGTTCGAGCTTATCGAACGCCCGGTGTTGGACGAGCAAAAACAAGTGCCTTTGTTGGAATGGCAAATCACTGCAGCGGGCCCAGTTTTCCAGCAGCGTGACCAAGCCGTTATGCAGATGAACGTCTATAATCTGGACGGCAAGCAAGCAAACCCCAAAGATGCACTGACTGATTGTAGCCCCGAGCAATTCACCACGACACATGTTACAAGTGTTGGTGACGGCACTGTCCAGCCGTACGTCCTGGCTGGCCCAAAGTCTACGGTTAGCGACGGCGATACTATTCCATTGTCGCTTCGAGAAGCGGTTGGCAGTGACTTCGTCCACTATGACATGCCCGGTTTGACTCAAGACCAAGTAGATATCCAGCTACGCAGCCTAGGGCAGTAACACCTCTTTCGTGCTATCATAGCTACGACATGGTAGTGACAATAACTGGGGCGAACGACTTGCAGCGCAAGGCTGAGCTTGATGTGCTGACGAGTAACTTTTTGAACGAGCATGGCGACATGGCCCTGGAGCGCTTTGACGGTGAGGAAACAAGTGCCGAACGTATGCGTGAAAGTATCCAGAGCATGCCATTCTTGAGTACACGCAAAATGGTGGTGCTGCGTGAGCCTGGTAAGCAAAAAGCCTTTGCTGAGGCGATTACAGACGTTTTGTCGGATATTCCAGAATCTACAGATCTTATAATTTATGAGCCCAAATTAGATAAACGTGGCAGCTATTATAAAACACTCAAAAAGAGTACTGACTTTAGGGAATTCGCCGAGCTCGATGCCAATGGCCTAGGCAAATGGGCAGTAACGTATGTGGCAGAGCAGGGCGGCAAGCTGAGTGCCGCAGACGCCAGGTTGCTTATTGATAGGCTTGGCCCGAACCAACAGTTGTTGCGTAGCGAATTGGACAAGTTGCTAGCATACGACGACACGATTACCCGCCAGACTATTGAACTGTTAACTGAGCCATTGCCTCAGAGTACGGTGTTTGAGCTGCTCGACGCGGCCTTTGCGGGCAACAGCCACCGTGCCTTCGCGTTGTACCGCGAACAGCGGGCGCTCAAGGTTGAGCCGCAGGCTATTATTGCCATGCTGGCTTGGCAGTTGCACATCTTGGCGGTGGTAAAAGCAGCAGGTGCACGGCCCGCAGACCAGATAGCCAGTGAAGCCAAGCTTAATCCGTTCGTCATCCGCAAAAGCCAGGGGGTTACCCGGCGTCTAACGCTGGCTCAAATCAAAACCCTCATTGCTGACCTATTGGCGCTAGATATGCAGCTAAAACGCACTGCAATCGACGCCGACGAAGCACTACAATTGTATATCCTACAACTATCAAACAGATAGCGAACACAAATAAGCTATTGCTTATAGCTCGTTAATATGCTATAATAGTATTCATGGCTAAACATGAAGTTACTACCCAAAAACTGACACCTGACAGCCTCCGCCATGAGCTTAAATCTATAAGCCAAGCTGGCTATGATGAATTGTCAGATGGCGAGCATCTCGTCGTAATGCTGGACGAAATTCCAGCGCTTTCGCCCTTTGCTATTAGCCAGGGCGATATCCGTGCGTGGCAGAAGTTACGCGCTATTATTACTGCCCCTTCTGCAGACCAGCAGTCATTTGGCTTGGTCGAAGTCTGGAATGGGCAAGGTGAGCGCCGCCTGATGTTGTCTGGCTTAGCTCCCGAAGGCGGCCAGGCGCGCGTTGCTGCGGTTTTAGACCCCAACGACCCCGCAGTGGCTGGCCATGGTACTTGGCGTTCAACGATCCAGGTAAGCCCAGATAACACCTATGTAGCTATCAGCCACGAGGGCGCTGGCGTCACAGAAGTTATCGGTGCCTTGGACGGTTCGTTCCAGACCGAAGAACACTACATCCCACCAGAGATGTGGGCGCCGCCATTTGGTCAGACACTTGACCAGTGTTTTCCGGCCGATACAGCGTCGGTAGGGCACTAAACAAAAAGACCGCAAGTTACTTGCGGTCTTTTATTGTCCAGAGAGGTAAAACTACTTAGTAGTCTTCTTAGCTGCTGGCTTCTTGGCGGCTGTAGCTTTCTTGGCCGGAGCGGCTTTCTTAGCTGCAGGCTTCTTTGCGGCCTTGGCTTCTACGCCAGCGGCAGCCTTAGCGGCCTTGGCAACTTGGCTGGCCTTGCGGGCAGCCTTGTTCTTGTGCATAACACCCTTCTTAGCAGCGGTGTCGATAGCGCCCTGGGCTTTGCTCTGGGCTTGCTTGGCGTCTTTTGCGCCACCAGTGATGGCCTTGTGGAAGGCCTTTAGCGCACCCTTAAGGCCACGCTTGGTTTTACTGTTGCGGATTGCGGCCTTGTTGGAGACCTTAACACGCTTCTTAGCTGACTTGATAATTGGCATTCGTGATTACCTTTGTTGTTATTTATCGCATTAAACTATACAGGAGTCGACCACTGTTGTAAAGAGTTCATCCCTTGTGGGTAACCTGTGCAAAAGTTGTCGACAAGCTTATGTTTATATGATACGCTTGGCTCAAGAGCTATAACACCTAGGGTAAAACAAAAATATGGATAGCCAAAAGCAACAAGCCGCTGAGCGAATCAAAGAAGCCAATAATATATTGGTAACCGTAAGCAATAATCCGTCAGTCGACCAGCTTGCTGCTTGTATTGGCATTACTCTGGCTTTGAACAAGATGGGCAAGCATGCTACTGCTGTTTTTAGTGGCGCGGTACCATCTACCATTGAATTCTTGCAGCCCGAAAAGACCATCGAGAAGAACACCGACTCCTTGCGCGACTTCATTATCGCCCTGGACAAATCCAAGGCCGACAAGCTGCGCTACAAGGTCGAAGACAAGGTTGTTAAGATCTTTATCACACCATACAAGACTTCCATTAGCGAAAAAGATCTGGAATTTAGCCAAGGTGACTTTAAC
>CBJLZK010000050.1:0-6850 GCA_966427515.1 uncultured bacterium
GAAGCGGGCACGATGCACGGGCCGGGGCCGCTGCTAGAATCGACTTGCGACGACGGGCCCATCCCGGGTTCGTGGCGGCTTAACGGAAAGGATTCGTCATGATGGGCTCGACGCCTCGATGCAATCGCGAAGCGAGCGCGATTCGGCTGGGCCGCGGGCCACGCCGCTCGCGCCGCCTCGAGGCCTTTCTGCTGGCGGCCGCACTCGTCTCGGGCATACCGGCCGCGCTTGCCGCGCCGAGCGAAGCCGCGCTGACGGAAACGCTCGTCTTCGTGGTCGGTGTTAGTAAACTTAGCATCATACACATAACTGTGGTCGGCAATAATTACACCTACGCTGAGACCCAAAAAGTCATACACGCCTGCCATCCAGCCAGCGTCACGCTGGGCCAGGTATTCGTTGACGGTCACCACATGAGCGCCCTTGCCGGTTAGTGCGTTCAGATATACAGGGAGCGTTGCTACAAAGGTCTTACCTTCACCGGTCTTCATTTCGGCGACGTTACCTTCATGCAGGATCATACCGCCGATCATCTGGACATCAAAGTGGCGGATGCCAATGGTACGTTGGGCGGCTTCGCGGACTACAGCAAAAGCGTCGGGAAGGATTTTATCGAGCGACTCTTTCTTTAGGCGTTTTTTGAGCTTGTCGGTCTGTGCCTTCAGCTCTTTGTCTGACATCTTCTTGTATTTAGGTTCAAGTGCATTAATCTCGCGGACCCGTTTTTTGAGCCGCTTAATAGTCTTTGCTTGGGGGTCTCCCAAGACTTTCTTAAAGATGCCATTCATAGTCATAAATAGTACTCCCCTGTCTGTTTCCGGCGTATGCGTCCCATTGTAACGCAACTACCCCATATAACGCGAGGGGTTTTTATCGCAAAATTGCCAAAATATTATTCGGCATAGCAAAAAGCCTTCCTTCTGCCCGGAATTCTAGGGCATTATGCTGAAGGAAGGCTTAAATCTGCACTACTCAGCAAGTGCTTCGGGACGGCGCTTTAGCCGGGTCAATAAGCGTTGGCGAAAACGCGGGTTCGAATGCATATCCTTGTAGCGTTTGAGCTGGTTGCGTAGCTTGGCTTCGACGATATCGATGGCAGCATAGATATTAATCGTAGTTTCTTTGAGGGTCAGAGTCTCTTGGGGCAAGTGCAGGATAACTTCGCATGTGCGCTCATTTTTGTCCTTGGCCTTACCTTCTTTTAGCTTGACGTCAGCCAATACGCTCTCACGGTTTGCTTTGGGAATGTAGCGGTCTACGCGGCCAATTTTTTTGGTGACATACTTCCGTAGGTCGTCACCAACCTCCATATGGACTCCGCTGATTTCGAGCCGTTTAATCATGGTACCCTCCTTCCCTGGTCACAGGGAGCTTAGAATTCAGCCTGCCCGCCCATGTAGGGACGCAGGGCTTCCGGAATAACTACACGTCCATCGCGCGTCTGGAAATTCTCCATGATAGCAATCATCACGCGGCCGAGCGCGAAAGCGGTCGCATCATTAGTGTGGACTAACTCGATTACACCGTCCTTGCGACGGGTGCGGATCTTCAGATCCCGGGCCTGGTAGTCGGTCATATAGTCAGCAGTGTGTGTCTCGCGGTATTTACCCTGGCCTGGCATCCAAGCTTCCATGTCGACACCACTGGCATTGGGTTTGCCAATGTCAGCAGTACATTTTTGCAGTACGCGGTATGGAATACCCAGTTTTTGTAGCAAGTACTCCTGGATGGCGATGGCGAGCTTGTGCTCATCCAAGCCTGTCTCTGCCGAGCTGAAAATTTCCATCTCGAGCTTGTCGAACTGGTGCATGCGCAAAATGCCATCAACGTCTTTGCCGTAGGTGCCGGCTTCGCGGCGGAAGCTCGTGCTGTAGCCGATGTAGCGAATAGGCAGCATTTCTTCGGGCAAGATTTCGTTCCAATACATAGTGCACAAGGTATGCTCGGCACTGGCGTTCAGCCAAAGGTCGTCATCTGCAAGCTTATAGGTAACTTCTTCGGCATTCAGCCGGGCGCTCGCCACGTATGGTTCGGTACGCAGCATCGCCGGAGGCAGTACTGGCGTAAATGGCTTGGCCACAATGTTCAGGCCGTTTTCTTGGATCAATTTTTCTAGGATCTTTTCGTCACCAAGTGTCGTTAGCACAAACTGGATAACGGCAAACTGCAGACGCACCAAATCACCCTTTAAGTACGCAAAGCGGCTGCCAGATATCTTGGCAGCACGTTCTTTGTCGATTAGGTCACGAGGCTCGGCAATCTGCCAGTGCTCTTTGGGTTCAAAATCGAAGGTAGTTGGCTCGCCAACAGTCTTGGCAACCTTGTTTTCATCTTCGGTAGCACCAATAGGCACGTGTGCTAGCGGCATGTTTGGCACGGCAGCCAAAAGCTTACGATAGCTCTCATCAACCTCGCTAAACTGGGACTCAAGCCCTGCCAATTCTACTTTGATGCGCTTGCCTTCCTCGATTAGTTCGGGGTCAGGCTTGCCGTTCTTCATCTTTTCGGCGTTGTCTTTGCGCTGACCGCGCATCGCTTCAACACGCCCCAGCAATGTACGGCGTTCTTCGTCGAGCCGTAAAAGCTCTTGGATGTTTACTTCGTAGCCTTTTTGTTTGGCTTTCTGTTCGATCTCGTTGGGGTTTTCGCGAATAAATTGGATGTCTAACATGTTTTCGTCCTTCTCATTACAGATACAAAAAATTTGTGAGTGAAAAATTAACGCCGACTGGAGCGTCGACTTGAACGAAAACTACTTGAGCTGGTGAGTGTAATACACGCAATCATCTTACACGCTTAGTATACCACAAAAAAGGAAGGCCGGTATGTGACCGGCCTTCCTTTGCACTAGTAATGTTCAGATGCTAGAGTTCGGTTGCTTCCTCGACATCAACAACGCTGTCCTCTGGAACAACTGGCAAGTTATGCTTGCGACGGAATTCATCCATGCCATCCCAAACTATATCTGAGGTTAGCTCGTTGTCGCCAACACCAATAAGTTTGGCAATCCTTGCATTCTCAGCTTCCAGATCGTTTTTGCCATTTGGCCTTAGGCTGTCCATTGTAATAGCCCCAATGGAGCGTACGTGCTCTTTAGTCAAAGGCACATAGTTAGTCACTGCTTCTGGCCTCAGGCGCCATGGGCGACGGGCTGGAGTGGTAGATTCGTTGCGCTGACGGTAAGCCTTGAGCAACTTAACTTCACGGTCCCTGCGCCATTGACCAAGCTTCCGGTCTTTTAGGCCTTCGCGGACACCAAGGCCTGCGTATGTAACCTTGCCTTCACCCGGTTCGGTAGGAGTTACGATGCGCCACAAGGTACCGTCAGCACCCAAGACAACACGTTCGTATTGCGGGCCTTCGTCCTTGGCATCTTTTTCATCTTTGCCTTCTTCTGGCTTTTTCTCTACCACAATTGGTTGCGCCGGAGCGGCTGGTTGTTCGGCAAGTATGTCGGCCGGCAGGTCCACACCAGCGTCAGCCATCCCCTCTGCAAGGTCAGCAGAAGCTTCCTGGACAGCGGGAACTTCGACAATCTCAACAGCTGGAGCAGCTGCAGTGCTACCAAGCTTACGGGTCATAATTGTCCAGCCAACCAAGCCGCGGTCTTCGGGGAGGGTTGACTCTTTAATACTGTGAGGCAATACCCATGCAGCCCAAGCTTTGGGGTTCACCAAATTGCGTACCGACACCGGTGGTTGGTCGCGCATAATACGGCGAATGTACACATCGGGTTCAAGGGCGCGGTAAGCCTCGGTTTCGGCGCTTGGTACAAACTCACGCTTAGTACGCACTTCGCGTTCGTCTTCTTCAGGAGCATCCTCGTCGACGACTTTAACCTTTTTGCGCTCACCAGGGTTTTTCTTGGCGGCAATGGCAGCGTCGTGATGGCTTTGGGCCATTTCACTAGCGGTGACTGTAGCTTTATCAAGTACAGACTGCCAGTCTTCTAGCCATTCTTCCATGGCTGGGTCTGGGGTGGTATCTACTAATTCAGCATCAGCATGTTCGCCATCAATAACAGCGTCAAGGCGAACTGTTGGGTTATCATCTGGGCCAAATTCTGGCGGCATTCCGCCTTCATAGTGTGCCATCGGGTAATCTGCTCCTTAGGTAAAACGTTATTATATAACCTAAAACACTTTAGGTCAAGATGCATATCTGTTAGTTTGGTCTATTTAGACGGTTTAGCTTTGCGATCTTGTAAGGCTTGTAGCGTTAGTTCGGTCCGCTGCCGTGCATATGTACAGAACTCACAAGGGCCGCCCATAATGCTGTCGCCAGTTTCGGGCATATCGCCATCCATGCACGCCTTCATCTTTAGCAAGGTCGGTTCTACCCAGTCGGTATTACCCGTATACGGGATTACTTTGGTCCTAAACTCTACCTTGTTAAAAAATCCTTCCAAATCCATGCGCCCATTGGCGTAAACAAAGAAACCGGTATCGCTGACCTCGAGGCCATTCTGACGCAATAGCCACTGGTAGACTTCCATTTGCCGTTTGTAGCTAATCTGCCAGCCAGAGTCGATACTCACCTCTTTATCCTTGGCAGTGGCTTTGTAGTCTACGACTATCACCTTGCCGTCTGGCCCTACCCACAGGTCATCCACGGCGCCAAATACCAGCAAATTGGTAGGTTCATGAGGTACCTGGACGCCTACGAATGTCTCGCGCCAGTCATCCAGCTTATCGTGCAGGTACGGGATAGCGTCGACTTCGTATTCCACCATGATTGGATGGGGCTCGCCTTTTTGGCGGTAGGTGTCAAATTCTTTCTTAAAGAGCTCGTCGATGGCCTTATTGATGTTAAACGGTGGGCCTTCTGGCCGTTTTACTTTTAATCTAACATCAAGCCAAAAGCATCTAGGACATTGCATGAACAGCTCGATCTTGCTGCGGCTGACCTTAAACGGTGTTTTCTGCCCTGGCCGGTACGGCACAGAGCGCTCCCTCCAATAATTCATGACAATCTATTGTAGCGCGTTAGCCACGTTTTGTCGCCTGCTCTAAATGGGATTCGTCCCAGCCCTCAAGCACATGGTCAACTTGCTCCGTAAGTTTTTTGGCAAATTTCAGAATGTCGTGCTGCATATCTGGGCTGGGGCCGACTACAGGCACGTCAGAAGGTATGATGAGCCGTATGTGACGGTCCATAATTTCGATATTGTAGCGGAACTTAGCACCAGCAACAGCATCCAGAATGTCGGAGGTAAAAATCTTGTGGGCAACATGCTCAAACGTCTTGGTTGCGTACACTTCCAAATGCTTGTTTATGTCATGCTTAAAGTGCACCCGTTCGTCATCGGCAAACATAAAGTCCGCAGCCGACACGCCTGTATCAGCGGCATAGGCATTCACAAAAATGTGTGGCAGCCGCTTAGGCAAATGGATATCCATGCCCGAATAGACACTCTCACCAATAAACCTGATCAGCATATCGCCGATTTCATACGTATATAGGTGTTTTTTGACCTTAAACGTACCAGGCTTGGCCAAGTCTTTGTTGCGGAATGGCATTATTATCAAAAAGACACCAGCAGCACCGCCCAACACGAACATCAACACGAATAGCTCAACGCTCACGATTTACGCTCCATAACCGCCAAGGTTTCAATATGTGGGGTATGTGGGAAGAAATTAAAACCCTCAAAGTAAGTAATGGCATAGCCCTCCTGCAATTTAGCTAGATCACGTGCTTGGGTAGCTGGATTACAGCTTAAGTATATAACTTGTGGCGGGCGTTTTTCGAGTGTTTGTTCGACGACTTTATCGTGCAGGCCAGCACGAGGTGGATCAAAGATTACAGGCTTATCCGGAACTATGTATTCCAATACTTTTTCGGTGGAGGATTCCACCACGGTAGCCTCTAAGTTGCTAGCTTCAGCGTTTATGCGCGCCATAGCCACGGTGGCCGGGTCAAGTTCGATAAGGTCGACAGCCTTACCGGCCACGCTCAAGCCGATACTGCCCACACCGGCATACATGTCCACCAATGTCTCCTGCCCCACTACTTTCTCTTTGATACGGCTAAGTGCTTCGGTAAAGATTGGCAGGTTAACCTGAAAGAACGAGTCAACATCATAGGTAAACGATTGACCCAGCAGCGTGTCGTGCAAGTTAGCGTCACCCAATTCCTGGAGCAGTTTGGTGGGCACCGAAGCTGGACTCTTAGGGTTAGAGTGGTACACGCGCAACCCCTTTAGGCCGGCTGGCAGGCTTAACTCTACAAATGACTCAGGTTTTACGAACAACGAAGCAACGGCTTCGCCACCTTGGCTAGCGCGCACAATGACTGTCTTTAGGTCGCCCGCCCTCAGGTCGTGCTTCTGCAGCTCTGCGAGCAGATCGCGCGCCGCAGCGTCCAGCGCCGGCAAGGCCAGTTCGCTGCCCTGCACAATGGTTTTGTGGTGTGAACCACGGTTGTGTAGCGCTAGATGCAGGCCGTCATCATCACCCCAAAACGAGTACTCCATTTTGTTGCGGTAATGCCATTCGTCGCCCTTTGTGGTCATTACAAACTCTGGTAGCTCCACGTGGGCCTGGGTAAATAATTCTTCGACTATGCGTTTTTTGTAATCGTTCTCGGCGGCAAACTCTACAATTTGCCATGGGCTGGTAGCCAAATAATTGGACTCTCGCGGCTCAACACGCAGTGGTGACGGCTCAATAATCTCTTGAGCGATAGCCTCCGCGTATGAACGCTTACCTTTAATCACACGGACTTGTACTTTTTCTCCTGGTAAGGCACCCCAAACAAAGACTTTGCGGCCATCGGGCAATACCCCCAAACCCTGCCCGCCGTGCACGAGCTTTTCAATCACAACTTCAAACATATATTCAGAATTATA
>CBJLZK010000051.1:0-6808 GCA_966427515.1 uncultured bacterium
AATCAGAGGTATTTCTGTTAGAATAAACTCAAACGCTATTTCGGCGTCCTTATTTGTTTGGGCAGGAACTAGCTAGTAAAGATTAAGAAGGAACAATAACCCTATATGGCAGGTAAAAAATACTCAATTGAAGACCTACGTAACATTGGTATTATCGCGCACATTGATGCCGGTAAGACCACTACAACCGAAGGTATTCTGTACCGCACTGGTCTAAAGCACAAGATTGGTGCCGTTCACGAAGGTGAAACTACTACTGACTGGATGGCCCAGGAACGCGAACGCGGTATTACCATCGTGTCTGCAGCTGTGACTTGTTACTGGAAGAACAAGCGCTCTGGCAAGGAAGTCCAGATCAACATTATCGACACCCCGGGCCACATCGACTTTACCGTAGAAGTAGAGCGCTCATTGCGCGTACTTGACGGTGCTGTCGTGGTATTCGACGGTAAGATGGGCGTGGAATCACAGTCCGAAACCGTTTGGCGCCAGGCCGACAAATACGGTGTGCCTCGCATCTGTTTTATTAACAAGATCAACCAGACCGGTGGTGACTTCTACAAGTCCCTCGAGTCTATCCACAACCGTCTCAGTAAGCGTGCTTTTCCAATCCACCTGCCTATTGGTTTTGAGCAGAGCATTAACGGTGTTGTAGACCTCGTAAGCATGAAGGCCTACACCTACAAGGACTTTACCGACCACGAATTGGTTGAAGGCGAAATCCCAGCAGACATGCTCGACGAAGCCAAGAAGTACCGCAGCATGCTGATCGAAAACGCTGTTGCCGAAGACGAAGCTTTGCTTGAGAAATTCTTTGAAGTTGGTGAAGAAGGCCTGACTGTTGACGAAATCAACAACGCTATCCGTAGCGCTGTTATGACCGGTAAGTTCTACGCCGTAACTGGTGGTGACGGCCGTGGTGTGATCGTAGAGAAGCTGCTTGACCTCGTTGTTGACCTCATGCCAGCTCCTACCGACCGTTCAACTAACTGGGGTACTCACCCTAAGACAGGTGACGAGATCGAGCGCAAGCACTCAGAGAGCGAACCATTCGCAGCTTTGGCCTTCAAGATTACCACAGACCCATTCGTAGGTAAGCTTGCATACTTCCGCGTGTACTCTGGTAAGGTAGAAGCTGGTTCTTACGTTTTGAACTCATCAACCGGCGAAAAAGAACGCGTCGGCCGCTTGGTACGTTTACAAGCTGACAAGCGCGAAGACGTTACCGAAGTTACCGCTGGTGACATCGCCGCTATCGTTGGCCTTAAGGGTACTACCACCGGTAACACCCTGTGTGACCCTAACAACCCAATCGCTTTGGAAAGCATTACCTTCCCAGAGCCTCCTGTATCTATCGCTATTGAGCCAAAGACCAAGAGCGACCAAGAAAAGATGAGCTTGGCCCTGCAGCGCCTCGCCGAAGAAGACCCAACTTTCCGTGTTAAGGTTGACGACGAGACCGGCCAGACCATTATCTCTGGTATGGGTGAGTTGCACCTCGAAATCCTTGTAGACCGCATGAAGCGCGAATTCAACGTCGAAGCTAACATCGGCCAGCCACAGGTTGCTTACCGCGAAACCATCCGTAAGGATGCTGTTGAAGCCGAAGGTAAGTTTGTCCGCCAGTCTGGTGGTCGTGGTCAGTACGGTCACGTATGGCTGCGCCTTAGCCAGAACGAATCTGGTAAGGGTCTTGAATTCATCAACTCAATCAAGGGTGGTGTTGTTCCTGGTGAATACATCAAGCCTGTTGAGCAAGGTGTTATCGAAGCCATGAACAATGGTGTGCTTGCTGGCTATCCAGTTGTTGACGTAAGGGTAGAACTCTACGATGGTAGCTACCACGAAGTCGACTCCAACGAAATGGCCTTCAAGATCGCCGGTTCACTCGGTTTCCAGGAAGGTGTTAAGAAAGCCAACCCAGTCCTGATGGAGCCAATCATGAAGGTTGTCGTTGTTACCCCAGAAGAATTCATGGGTGACGTGATCGGTGACCTTAACAGCAAGCGTGGCCGTATCGAATCGATGGAAGACCTTAGCCTTGGTGTTAAGGAAATCACAGCCTTCGTACCACTTGGTGAAATGTTTGGTTACACTACTAACCTCCGCAGCAACACCCAGGGCCGTGCGAGCTCAAGCATGGAGCTTGACCACTACGCTGACGTTCCACCGAACGTAGCACAGGCAATCATTGCCAAGAACGCTAAGTAATCAAGTAAGGAGTACCCTCATGGGCATAGTCGAAGACGAACCGACTGGGCCAGGCTTCACTATCGTCCATGAGGACTTTGCTGACGACTGCCATATGCCAACAGCGCCGGATGAAAGCGGGTGTGATCCAATTATTGGCATGACATTCGCATCTTATCCGGAGGGCTACAATGACGGCCTCATGCACCCTGCAACACTTGTATGTCGCGGCTTACGCGAAATGACAGAAGCCGAGGCCCAGCACGCAGCCTTGATGCAACGTCCTAGCCCAACCGGCAAAATATGTGACTTGTCTATTTGCCCGTTGGCCCAAAAACTGACAGAAGCGTAACGCTCCTAAAAATAGCCCTCTCAAAAGGGCTATTTTTCTGATATCAATTTTAACAACAACGTTCCGAATTAAAGCAGTATCGTTTTGCGAGACAGTAGAGTAGTATGTGCTTATGCTAGCGGGAACTATGGTGAGGACGCGCCGTGACCAGAAGCGTTACCACCGCCACTCAAAACATGTGACTTCGGGGTGCGATTTTTGCGCGTTCAAGATAAGTGACGACCAAGTTATACGGGAGTTCACATACTTCTGGCTGGTCTACAACCGGTTCCCATATGGTGTCTGGGACAGCCTCGGCGTAGACGAACATCTGATGATCATTCCTAAGCGCCATGTTGACGCTATCCACCACTTTACCCCAGAGGAGGGCAGGGAATACCTGGAGTTGCTTGGGCGCTATGAGGCTACCGGCTACTCTATTTACTCCCGTGCGACCAAAAGTAAGTCGCGCACGATTACGCACCAGCACACGCACCTAATGAAGCTCGATGACCGTATTAAGCGGGTAATGATCCACTTACACAGGCCTTACATCTTTTGGTTCAAATAGTGATTTGTTTGCTAAGCTGGCGTTCTGTCTTGTATGATGAGCCTAATGCGCAAGATAACTGCTTTCCAGTTTTACTGTACAATGTCCGGTTTGGCGTTTAGTTCTTAGCGTACAAAGACATCGAATAGCAAGAAAGCCCGCCACATGAGCGGGCTTTTTAATTACAAGGAAGAGTATGGAGAACCTAGAGGAGTTACGGCAACAGATTGACCAAACAGACGCCCAGATTGTGGCGCTCCTAAACAAGCGTGCTACGCTGGCGCAAAAAGTAGGTGTTGCCAAGAAGCCAGGCGCACCCAAGTTCCGTCCTACGCGTGAGACTGCTGTCATTAAGCACGCGCAGGCAGCCAGTGACGTTTTCCCAAAAACTGCGACGGCAGCGGTCTTTAGGGAAATCATCAGTGCTTGCCTTAATCTGGAACAGGCCCTGCACGTCACGTATTTGGGACCCGCGGGAACATATTCCGAAGAGGCTGCTAGGGCTCGCTTTGGCAATAGCGCCATGTACGAAACGTGCAGCGACCTTGACGAGGTTATCCTCATGGTTGAGTCTGGCCAAGCCGATGTCGCCGTGGTGCCCATAGAAAATTCTACCGAAGGTGCCGTAAACCGCACGCTCGACCTGTTGCGCCAAACTGAGTTGCAAATCTGTGACGAGATACTGCTGCCAATCCATCACCAGCTGCTCAGCAGGGCAGAATCCCTAGAAGAGATTACAGAAGTGCTAGCCCATCCGCAGGCGCTGGCACAGTGCCATACTTGGCTAGCCAAGTATTTGCCTAAGGTGCGGCAAGTACCAGTAGTGAGCAACGGAGAAGCAGCACAGCTAGCCGTAGCAAACCCCAAGCGGGCTGCTATCGCCAGCAAGCGCGCTGCAGCGCTTAACAGCCTATCGGTGCTGGCCAAAAACATCGAAGACGACAAGGCCAATGCCACAAGGTTTTTGGTGCTGGGCACTACTCAGACCCAGCCAAGCGGCAACGATAAAACATCGCTGTTGTGGTCGGTAGCTAACCAGCCAGGTACGCTTGTGGAACTCTTGGCTATCTTGCAAAAACACCATGTAAATATGGTCAAGCTTGAATCCCGTCCAGCTGATGGCGGCAAGTGGGAGTACGTGTTTTACGTTGATGTCGAGGGTCATGCCCAGGATGAACCGGTGAAAAAAGCCTTGTTGGCGATCAAACAAAAAGCCCACTTCTTAAAGGTGCTGGGCTCGTACCCAAAGGCGGTGCAGTAATGCAGGCCAAACAGTATATTTGTGACTTGCAGCCCTACCAGCCAGGTTTGCCAATAGAACTCGTGGCCAGGCAGTATGGTTTGGATCCTGCCAAGATTATTAAGCTCGCATCCAACGAGAACCCCCTAGGCCCAAGCCCTAAGGCCTTGGTGGCGGCTAAACGGGCACTAAGCCAGGCAGATCGGTATCCCGAACAGCACGAACTTACAGAAGCTTTGGCTAATAAATACCAGCTGCAGCCCCAAAACATCGTGATCGGTAACGGGTCGAACGACATTATTGATCTGATCGCACGTACTTATTTAGGCGAAGGTGACGAGGCAATCTCGTCGGAGTATGGCTTTGCTATGTACCGTATTGCGGTGCAAACTGCCGGTGCCACTAATGTGGTCGTGCCTGCCAAAGCATATGGTCACGATCTTGCTGTGATGCACCAAGCTATTACGCCGCGGACCAAGGTAATTTGGATTGCTAACCCCAATAACCCCACGGGTACGTTCATTCCGTATGCTGATATTAAGCAGTGGCTTGATCAAGTTCCAAATGGAATTATTGTGGCACTCGACGAGGCTTACGTCGAATATCTGGACGAAGCCGACAGGGTCGATGCCACTACGTGGCTGCATGGACACCCTAATCTAGTCCTGCTACGGACGTTCTCTAAGGTCTATGGGCTAGCAGGATTGCGCGTAGGATATGGCTTGGCTTCACCAGAGGTGGCAGAGCTGTTAAATAGAGTGCGGCTGCCATTTAATGTCACGAGTATTGCTATCGCGGCCGCCACAGCTGCGCTTGACGACGCAGGATTCGTAAGCAGCAGCTGCAGGACCAACAAGGGCGGCCGTGCGCAGCTGGTTAGCGGCCTGGAACGGCTCAAACTAACGCAGCTGCCAGCATATGGTAACTTTGTGACCTTTGAAGTCGCTGAGGCCGGTAAAGTCAGCGAGGCGCTGCTGCGGCAGGGTATTATCGTCAGGCCTCTGGCGGGATATGGCATGCAAAACTGGTTGCGGGTCAGTGTCGGGCTGAAGGCCGAAAACCAACACTTCCTGGAGGCTTTGGCCAATCTTATCCAATAGGTATTTACACCGGTAACACTTTAGGTTACAATATTCGGGTCACTTGTGTGAGTTAATTTCTCATACAGTCAATACTAAAAGTTTAAGGAGTCATCTACACATGGCAGATACATTTGACCGTAGCAAGCCCCACGTTAACGTTGGTACTATGGGCCACGTTGACCACGGTAAGACTACACTGACCGCAGCTATTACAGCTGTGCTCGCAAAGCGCCTTCCAAGCGCAGTTAACAAGCCAGTAGCATACGACCAGATTGACAACGCTCCAGAAGAGCGCCAACGCGGTATTACTATTGCTACTTCTCACCAGGAATACGAGTCAGAGAAGCGTCACTACGCTCACGTTGACATGCCTGGTCACGCCGACTACGTGAAGAACATGATCACCGGTGCAGCTCAGGTTGACGGTGCTATCCTCGTAGTATCTGCTGCTGACGGCCCTATGCCTCAGACTCGCGAGCACGTATTGCTTGCCAAGCAGGTTGGTGTGCCAAAGATTTTGGTATTCCTCAACAAGATGGACCTCGCCGACCCAGAATTGGTCGACTTGGTAGAAGAAGAAGTTCGTGAACTTCTTGAAAAGAACGGCTTCGACAAGGACTGCCCAATCATCCGTGGTTCTGCAGCCAAGGCTCTCGAAGGCGACTCAGCTAACGAAGACGCTGTTATGGCTCTCGTTGCAGCTATGGATGACTACATTCCAGAGCCACAGCGCGACCTCGACAAGCCATTCTTGATGCCTATCGAAGACGTATTCTCGATCAAGGGCCGTGGTACTGTTGCTACCGGTCGTATCGAACAGGGTGTTGTAAAGATCAACGACGAAGTTGAAATCGTTGGTATCCGCGACACCAAGAAGTCAGTTGTAACTGGTATTGAAGCCTTCAAGAAGAGCCTTGACCAAGGTCAGGCTGGTGACAACGCAGGTGTTCTGTTGCGCGGTATCGAACGCGACGACATCGAGCGTGGTCAGGTTCTTGCTAAGCCAGGTACCGTTACCCCTCACACTGAGTTCGACGCTGAAGTTTACATCCTGAACAAGGACGAAGGCGGTCGCCACACTCCTTTCTTCAAGGGTTACAAGCCTCAGTTCTACTTCCGCACCACCGACGTCACTGGTGAAGTTGAACTTCCAGCTGACAAGGAAATGGTCATGCCAGGTGACACCGTAACCTTCAAGGTTAAGTTGCTTGCACCTATCGCCATGGACCAAGGTCTCCGCTTCGCTATCCGCGAAGGTGGCCGCACCGTTGGTGCTGGTGTTGTTACCAAGATCGACAAATAGTCTATCCGACAGCCACACACTTACGAAGCACCCGGGATTAATCTCCCCGGGTGTTTCTGTTATGTTTCTCGGTACCTACTGATTCTTGCTATGCTTTAAAGAGTGAAGACAT
>CBJLZK010000052.1:0-6799 GCA_966427515.1 uncultured bacterium
TGGATATGCGGATGGTCAGGATGGTCGCCGGGGGTTAGTACGAACAAATCCATCTGGCCAGCACGGTCACGTATAGCTGGGTGAATGGTGAATTTATCGTAGTCGATCATTGTGAACACGGTGTCCAGATGCATAAAGGCACGTGACTTAGGAATCTCCACGGCAATGACTTTTTTGAAATCAGAGTGCTTGAACAGGTGTGTGGCCACTTGTTCGATCGCTTCAGGCGTCGAGCGCTCGCTCACGCCAATAGCCAAGGTTTCGTGGTTCAACACCAGTTCGTCGCCGCCCTCAAGCGAATAATGCTCGTTGCGGTCGTACCATACAGGAATATCGTACCCGGCAAAACGCGGATGGTTCCTGATGATGTATTCCATAAACAACGATTCACGGCGACGTGCCGGCCAATGCATACGATTAATTGTGAGGCCTTGGCCAATAACCGCCGACGGGTCACGGGTAAAGTACAGGTTGGGCATCGGGTCTAGATAGAAGGGGTAGGCATTAGCCAGCAACTCGTGTAATTGCTTGGCACCCTCTATGGGCAGCCGCACCTCGTTCTTACGGACGCCGCTCATGACTTTGTGTACCAAATCGCCGGCCGGTAAGTTCATTAAATAATCAAAAAGCGCCTGTGTAATACGGCGCTCATCTTGTTTGGAAGCTTTAATGGTGTCGGTAATAAAGCGTGCCTTGATTTCGTCGGTGTGCAAGGCTTCTGCGGCTAGTTTATCCAGGTACAGCACCTCAATTTCACGGTCACGCAGCGTCTGGGCAAAGGCGTCATGTTCAGCCTGGGCTTTCTGCAGATAAGGGATGTCATCAAACAACAACCGGCTCAGGTAATCAGGAGTTAGATTTTCGAGTTCACCACCGGGACGATGCAATAGCACGGTTTTTAGCCGGCCAATTTCCGATTTGATGTGAAGTGGTGAGTTCATGGTATCGTCCCTTTGTTTTTAATACGTGCGGTCAACACCCCTGGTCATAGTGATGACAATACTACTACCGTTTTAGCACAAAGCTTATGCTTTTCTCAAGTTCGCTTGTAATAAATTATGCTCGCACGACTTTGTCGGCCTGGTACATAGCATAGGTATCGCCACTCTCGGCGCTGTGAGCAAGATGCTGCAATAAATGAGCTTTTTCTTCAGCTCCTTTGTATAGCTGTTCGACATTCCGCAAGTCCTGCTCTAGGCCTTTGATGAGCGCTTTTATGCGGTGTGCATCCAACATTGTGCGTGCCAAGACTCCAGCGCCGACCATAGGCACCGATGAGCTGGCAGTTTGCCGAGCCCAAAGTACCTCCATATGGTGGTGGTCGGCAAGTTCCTCCCTAAGCCGTCTTAGTTCGCGCTTGATGTCGGTAGCACTACGGCCAAAACGTTGCGCCCTGCGATATTGCTCTTCGGCTTCGTAACGGATTGTTTGCGTATCCATGACCTCTCCCTCCCTCTAGGAATATTGTCCTCCGTCACACATATAACGTCATTGATGAATATCACACCGTCGGCAAGGGGAAGGCAAACGGCCGGTACTAGCACTAGCGGCATGGCTCATGTAAGCTAGACATAATGAAAACAAGCACCAGACTTTATTGTTTCTCGCCGCCAGTTATGATCGCCACTTTTACTATCGAGAGCGTGTTATTCGTGTACACGCTCGTGCGGTACCGCATGACACCTATTGGCCGTATCGCGGCAGCACTCTTGGCCTTTTTGGCAACCTTTCAATTTGCCGAATATCATGTGTGCGGCCAAGGAATGATGCCAGCAGATTGGTCACGGGTCGGGTTTGTAGCTATCACGTTGCTGCCGGCCTTTGGCATGCACTTAGTACAAGAGATTGCGGGCAAGCATTCTAAGTCATTATTGATAGCCGCATATGGCAGTAGTTTGGCCTTTGCTGTAACATTCGGGCTCAGCCCCACGGCATTCGAAGGCCACGTTTGCGCTGGTAACTATGCGGTGTTCCAACTCGCCAGTCCCTTAGGTGGTTTGTATTTTACCTATTACTACTTCTGGTTATTCGCTGGTATCACCCTGGCATGGCTATACATGAAGAGCGTGCCAGCCCATATCCGCAAAGCTTTGCAACTACAAATCGTCGGATACGTAAGCTTTATCTTGCCTACAAGTATCGTTAATGCCATTAATCCCCAGACGTTGGTTGGCATTCCCAGCATTATGTGTGGCTTTGCTGTGACATACGCCTTAATCTTGGTCTTTGGCATCGTTCCCCTTATTTTGACCCGGCGCGACCAAGCCGAGCATGGCAGCCTAAACCACGCCTAACCCTAGTTATTTTTGCAAAATCGTCTATTATTGCGACATTTTTGCAATTTTGCATACAACGCTCTATCTTTTATGGTAGGTTTAGGTGATCCGAGAGAAACATGCCAATCAAAAAACTATTATTAACTGCACTATTGTTCCTGGTTGTTGGTACTAGTGTCGCCGCGATTGTTAGGGGCAATACCCAGGCTGACGGCAAAGTCAGTGTCGTAGCCAGCTTTTACCCATTGTATGATTTTGCCCAGCAAGTCGGCGGCGACAAAGTCGACGTAGCCAATATGACTCCAGCTGGCGCCGAGCCGCACGATTACGAACCATCTGCCAAAGCATTGGTTACCGCCCAGCAGTCCAAGGTTTTTATTTATGACGGCGGCCAGCTAGAACCATGGGCCGGTAAGTTCCTGGATAGCTACAAGCATATTGCCGTTAAGGCCAGCGGTCATATCCAGCTCATGAACCACAGCGACCCACACTTTTGGCTCGATCCAGCCCTGGCCCAGCAGGTCGTGGACAACATTCGTGACGGGCTTAGCCACGCTGACCCCGCAGACAGTACATACTTCGCTGCGCGCGCTAAAGCATACAACCAACAGCTGGCACAACTGGACCAAACCTTCAGGCAAGGCTTGGCTCAATGCCAACAGCACCTGATCATTACCTCGCACCAAGCGTTCACCTATGTTTCGGCCCGTTATGGTTTTGACGTTGAATCGATCGCCGGCATTAGCCCAGACGAAGAACCTAGCGCCGAGCGGCTCGCCATGCTCAGTTCATTAGTTAAACAAAAGGGAATACACTACGTGTTTTTCGAGAGCTTGGTCAGCCCACGGCTTGCTGATACCATAGCAGGGGAAACCGGCGCCAAAACACTCGTATTTGACCCCCTGGAAGGATTAAGTGATGCTGCACAAAAACAAGGCCAAAACTACCTTAGCGTCCAGCGCGAAAACCTCGCAAATCTCCGCACCGCCCTCGCATGCCAATAACCAGTTACTTATTGATGCCGACAATCTGGTAGTGCAGTTAGGTGACGAGCGGGCTTTGGATGGCGTATCGCTGTGTGTCCACGCCGGTGAATTCATTGCCATTATCGGGCCGAATGGCGCAGGCAAAACCACATTGCTACGGGCTATCTTGGGGCTCATCAAGCCTACTAGTGGCAAAATTACCAAGCAACATGGTGCTGTAAGTTACATTCCGCAGCACGGCAATCTATATTCTGGCAGCGTGCCGATGAGCGTGCTCGAAGTAGTCAAACTTGGCTCAGCCGGCTCGCTGGAACTTGCCAAAGAGGCGCTACAGACCGTCGGCATGCAAGCTGCCATCCGCAAGCGTTTTAACGACCTGTCCGGCGGGCAGCGCCAACGCGTAGCCATTGCCAAAGCTCTCGCCAGCAATCCAGATATCTTGATCCTTGATGAACCCACCACTGGTATCGACGAAAAAACCCAAACCGAGTTTTACCAGACCCTGCACATGCTCCAAAAAAAGGGCATTACCATAATTACTGTCGCCCACGAAATCGAAACAGTACTCAAGGAAGCCAGCCGCATCGTATCGCTCAACAGGACGGTCGTGTACGATGGGCCGCCCAGCCAGTTTGATCCCAAGAAGCATCTGCCATCGTTCTACAAAGCACAGCACGAGCTGCTACATCACCACGGGCATGGAGGCCACCATGCCTGAAATCCTGCAATATGACTTTATGATCCGAGCCCTAATCGCTGGGCTGCTAGTGGCCCTGACCGTGCCGGTAATGGGCAGCTTTTTGGTGGCACGACGTTACTCGCTGATTGCCGACAGTCTGGCTCACGTCAGTTTGGCCGGTGTCGGAGCAGGGCTGTTGCTGGGCTACGCACCTGTGGTTGTAGCCGTACCGGTTACCGCTTTGGGTGCTATTTTGCTAGAGTGGCTGCGTCAAAAGCGCCAGCTGAGCGGCGAGATTAGTTTGGCTATACTAATGAGCGGCGGCTTGGCTCTGGCTATCGTATTTACCAACTTGGCGCATGGCGTCAACGTAGATTTTACGAGCTATTTGTTCGGTAGCATTACCACTACTAACAAGTCGGATATTATTACCCTGGCAGTAGCATCAGTGGCAATACTATTCGTGATTGTCTCTAATTACCGCGCGTTCCTCCACATCGCCTACGACGAAGATAGCGCCCGCATCGCCGGCTACCGCGTGCAAACACTCAATTATATCTTGGCAGCCCTCACGGCAGTTATTGTGGTGCTTAGCCTGCGTATCGTCGGTGGTTTGCTGATCAGTGCGCTACTGGTGATCCCGGTGGTCACTGCCAGCAGGTTCGCCAAGAGTTTTATCCAAACCATCCTGCTAGCAATTGTAGTGGCAGTAATTGCTGTACTGGGCGGCCTAACAGTGGCGTTTTACGCTGGTATTGCCGCTGGTGGCGCCATCGTACTCTCGGCCATCGTACTGCTCATCTTGTCGATGATTTGGTCAGAGTAGGCCAGTGCATATTGCCAGCCGGCAGTAAACCGGCTGGCGGACAACTGAAGATTACTTGCGGCCGTACTTTTTGATGAACTTTTCGACGAGCTCACGTGCTGTACGGTCTTCAAACTGCTTTGGCGGATGCTTTTGGAAGTAAGCAGCAGGTTCGATGACCGGGCCAGACAATTTGTTGTCGAGCGCTAGTTTTAGGCAGCGGATTGAGTCGATAGCCACACCAGCAGAGTTAGGCGAGTCCTCTACGGACAGACGGAGCTCCAAGTTCATTGGCACGTCACCAAAGTGTTTGCTTTCGATGCGCAAAAAACAAATCTTATTGTCCTTTTGCCATGGCACATAGTCGGAAGGGCCAACGTGAATATTGTCTGGGTCGATGGTCTGGCCGCGGGCTTCAATCTGCGAACTAACAGCCTCTGTCTTAGAAATCTTTTTGTATTGCAGCCGCTCGCGTTCCAGCATGTTCAAGAAGTCGGTATTACCACCGGTGTTGAGCTGATAGGTACGCTCAATCTTCATGCCGCGGTCCAGGAAGAGGTTTACCAGGGTGCGGTGAGTAATTGTAGCGCCAACCTGGGCCTTGATGTCGTCACCGATAACTGGCAGGCCGGCTTTTTTGAACTTAGCAGCCCACTCAGGATTAGAGGCAATAAAGACTGGGATGCAGTTTACAAAACCACAGCCGGCGTCGATAGCTGCTTGGGCGTAGAATTCAGTAGCTTGCTGCGAGCCAACAGGTAAGTAGTTGATCACGGCGTCGGCCTTGGTGTCTTTGAGCACTTGTACTACATCTACGGCTACCTGGCCTTTATCTACGGGCACCAGCTCGGCAGTATATTTGTTAACCCCGTCGAGGAGTGGGCCACGCATAACTTTTACGCCCAAGTCCGGCACTTTTGCGAACACTGCCGTGTTGTTGGGTGCGGCATAAATAGCTTCGCCCACATCCTTACCAACTTTGTTGCTGTTAACGTCAAAGGCCGCTACGATTTCGATGTCCCGGATGTGGTATCCACCAAAGTTCACGTGCATCACGCCGGGGACGAACTCATCGTCCTTAGCGTTCCTGTAGTATTCGATACCTTGCACCAGTGAAGATGCGCAGTTGCCAAGCCCTACAATTGCTAATCTAATTTTCTTATTTGCCATTTCACCTCCTATGATTTGGTGGTTTGAGCGAGGATGTTTGGCGAACTTGGCACCTCCGCACGAGCAATGTGCTATTCAAGCACATTGTGAGCTCAGGACCAGTGCCTAGTTTGTCAAATATCCTCGCTTGCCCATGCCAATCGTAAATGGCTGAACTATAAATATCCAATATAGAATTATTATGTTGTGATAATATTTGATTATGGAAGATCGATTGTACAAGTTTGCCAAACTCGTAGATGCAGGGAGTTATACCAAGGCCGCGCAGGTGATGCATATTTCGCAGCCAGCCCTGACCACCGCCATCCAAAAACTCGAACGCGAGCTTCATGCCGAGTTGCTTATCCGCGGCAGCCACGAGTTTCGATTAACGGCAGCAGGCAAAGCAGCATACGACACTGCCAAGCAAATACACTCAGAAGCCAGCAACCTCAAAACCCGCCTGGCCGAAATGCATAACCAAAAAACCGATCTACGCTTAGGCATGATCGATAGCCTTGCTAATTTGCTGTTTGTTCAGAACAGTAACCTCCGTGAACTAGAGCAAAACACCCATTTGTCGCTGACTATCGACAACAGTGACAGGCTTATTAAGTACGTTTCCCACGACGATCTAGATCTGGCGCTCATTGCTAGCACGCAAAACATGCCTACGCCATTGCTGTCGATCAAACTCGGCAAAGAACCACTCATTTTAGTGGTGCACACAAACAATGCCAAGCAGGCCAGGGCCGACCTAGAAGCTAGCAGCTTACAGCATTTCCTAAGCTACAATCAGAACTCGCACACCCACCAATTAGTACAAGATCACTTTGCTAAACTGCATATCAAACTCGAGCCAACGTTTTACTCCACAAGCCCCGAAATCATGCTCGAACTAGTA
>CBJLZK010000053.1:0-6601 GCA_966427515.1 uncultured bacterium
GTTAAGACTCAGCATGCGCTGGCTGTGGCGGATTTGGGTAAAGCCAGGCAGCGCCTCACCAGCTACCCGCTGCGTGGGACTATCTGGGGTAATTAATTCGGGATACTCGGCTTCGAGTTCTGACAACTCGTGCTTAAGGCTGTCGGCGGCAGCCTCACTCATAATCGACTCGTCAAGCACATGGTAGTGATAACGATAGGTACCAATAAGCTCCCGCAGTTTGGCAATCCGCTCTGCGGCTTGTTTTTTGTTTAACTTGGTCACAAAAGCTCCCTGTACAACCTATACATATAACTGTGGATGATTGGCAGACCAAACATGCTCGTAAACAAGAACGTCACACCTGCCACCACTGGGGCAATAAAAATCAATGGAATAATAACAATACCTGCGGCCACAAACAAAAAGACCGGCAAAAACAATATTTTACGCATTACCGTCCAGCGCCGGTAGCGTACAAGTTCCAGCGAAGATTTAAGTGCGACCATTGGCGTCATATCTGGCAAACAAACAATGTAGATCGCGAACAGTGATGCCGTTAGCATGTACAAAGAAATAAGTGCCAAGAACGCCAAAAAGATCAGCCAGAGTATCATTTCTACTCCTGTAGCGGCAATACCCTGCGTCACCATGTTGTAGATATAGCCGCCCACGACCACCGGTATAAGTTGTATCAATACGACTGCAATTACCAACATAAACTGCACCAACGGATACATACCCCAATAGAAACCATCACGGATCCTGACCTTTTTGCCAGCGTAGACTTCACGGAGCACCCAAATGAGTGCCAGTGAGGCCACGACTGTCAGCATCATTTGGTAGGCACCAGCCGTGGAGCTGCCGACGTTACCAGATGAACTAGCCATGTAAGCAAACAGCATGGCGCTCGAAAGCAGATTGCCCCAGGTGCTTGAAGAACCGTTAATACTGTTCAGGTTAGTCCTGGTCTGGTCTAACGAGTTACCACCATTGGTGGCGTTAAAGCTCTGGACCAGCAGAAGGTTAAGAATGCCGTAGATGATCATGATGCCCACAAACGGCACCCAGTTTTTGCGTAGCACGCCCAGGGCGCCACGAAGCAGCTTCCATGAGCCAGGCAACCCTGCATTACCACTGGGCTTTAGCTTTGTTGATAAGTGAAACGACTTGTAGCGGCCAGGTTTTAGCTGGCGTGGCTCTTTGACAGTTTTTTTGTCTGTGTTGGGTGGAGTTTTTGGCATGTGGCTTTCCTGTTAGAGATGTGTGCCCATCTGGCGCAAGCGTGCAATGCGGTCATCGATGGGAGGATGAGTGCTAAATAAACGAGCGATTGACTTGCCCTTTAGGGGACTAGCAAAAAATAGGTGGGCTGTTGCCGTATTCTGGCGCTTGAGGGCCGAACCGCGGTCACGAATTTTCTCTAGAGCACTAACCAAGCCTTCGGGGTAGCGCGTTGTAAGCGCCCCTGTACTATCGGCCAAATATTCACGGCGGCGGGATACAGCCAACTGTACTAGCATAGCAACAAATGGCGCCAGAATGGCAGCAATAATACCAACTATTAGCATGATACTGTTGTTACTCTCCCGGTCGTCATCCCGAAACCACATCATGCGTAGCAGCATATCGGCAATAAACCCAATGGCACTAACTAAGCCGAATACAATCATCATGACTCTGATGTCAAAGTTCTGCACGTGCCCCAGTTCGTGGGCAATTACACCTTGGAGTTCGGTATCGTCCATCATATCCAACAAACCACGGGTGGCACACACCACAGCGTGCTTAGGATCACGGCCAGTGGCAAAAGCATTGGGCGCTGGATCTTCGATAACATATACCTTTGGCATCGGCAGGCCTGTAGCTATGCTCAGGTTTTCGACAGTACGGTACAGGCGTGGCTCTTGCTGCTTGGTTACCTCGTGGGCACCGTTCATAGCCAAGGCTAGTTTGGCAGCCGCAAAGTACTCAATTAAGGCATAGACCAGGCTGACCACCAATGCAAGATACAAGAAAGATGGTTGCCCATAGATTTGCCCGAACAGCCAGCCAAGGCCGGCAATAATCACGATGAATAGCACCATGATGAGCCAGGTCTTGCGTTTGTTAGCAGCGATTTCTGAATACATGGTCTTTGGTAGTCCTCCGGCCGTGCCTAGAACTTAACGTCAACTGGCTTTTCGACGTCAGCTTGGTCGTCTACTTCAAAGAATTCACGCTTCTGGAAGCCAAACATGCGGGCGATGATGTTGCTGGGGAAGGTGTCGATCTTGATGTTGAGGTCACGTGCCGAACCGTTGTAGAAGCGGCGTGAAGCCATGATCTTATCTTCGGTGTCGGTCAGCTGGTCTTGCAGCTGCTGGAAGTTCTCGCTAGCACGAAGTTGCGGGTAAGCCTCGGCAACGGCGAACAGGCTCTTCAGGGCTTTCTCGAAGCCGGCTTCGGCCTGGGCAGTCGCTTTGACACCTTGGGCGTTAAGAGCGTTAGCGCGGGCTTCGGTTACTTTTTCGAATACTTCTTTTTCGTGCTTGGCATAGCCTTGGACGGTATTAACCAGATTAGGAATCAGGTCATAACGGCGCTTTAGCTGGACAGTAATGTCGCTCCAGGCTTCTTCTACACGAACACGTGTGCGGACCAGGCTGTTGTACATCGCTGCAACAATCAGGGCCAGTACCACCACGACGGCGATAACAATAAGTACAGGTGCCATAATTTTTCTATAACTCCTTAGCTTTACCTTAACAGTATAGCGCACTTAGGCCAGCATCAACAGCCACCAAGTTCGACAGATTTAACCTTAACCAGTATTATAATAAGTAAAGTATGCGTAGACAGCACCGGCGCAAGCGACACTTTGGCACCAAATTCTTGAGCTTTTTACTGCTCGTTGTGATGGGCGCTGCTTTGTTCAATTACATCCGCCCTTTGCCAAAGGCAGACGCTTCGGTGGCAGGCTTAAGCAGCGAGATTAACAGTGTTAGCTTATCCTGGCCACAACATGGCGTCGCCGCTCTTGGCGCCCAAGGTTTTGGACTCCTAGCCACACACGGCAGCCAACAGCCCCGGCCAACGGCGAGCATGGCCAAAATCATATCGACGCTAGCCGTCCTAGAAAAGCATCCCCTTAAGCTCGGCGAACAAGGCCCCACCTTGACCATGGGTCAGAGCGACCTTGACCTCTTCAATAAATACTACGGCGAAGGCGGTTCGTATGCCAAAGTCGAAATAGGCGAAAAGATCACCGAGTACCAGATGCTCCAAGCCGCCCTGTTGCCTTCCGCCAACAATATGGCCGACGGGCTGGCAACCTGGTCTTTCGGATCATTGCAAGACTATGCCACCTACGCCAACGCCATGGTCAAACGCCTCGGCCTCAATAATACGCATGTCGGCAGCGATGCCAGTGGATTCCTGCCCGACACCACCAGTACCCCTGCTGACTTTGTACACTTAGGTGAACTAGCTTTGGATAATCCTGTTATCGCCCAGATTGTGGCCCAAAAGTCTGCCACCATCCCTGTGCAAGGGGTTATTTACAGTGCCAACTCACGCCTTGGTTACAATAATATTATTGGCATCAAGACAGGCCTGACCGATCAAGCTGGCGGCTGCTTCTTGTTTGCAGCACGCTACACACCCGATGGCAGTCCTAAGCCTATCGTGATTATCGGCGTGATCATGGGCGCCCCATCCTTGCTGGAAGCCCTAAACGACAGCGAGCCTTTGCTGAACTCAGCCAAGTCGTACTTTACCTATAAAACTGCTATCAAAGCTGGCGATAGTTTCGCCTCGCTTACAACGCCATGGAATGGCGCGTCGGTGACAATCGTCGCCAAGCAAGACGCCGACATGGTTGCCTGGGCAGGCAAACCGCTCATCCCCCGGGTAGAGCTTAACAAGATTGGCGGCTCGATGTCTTCTGGAGCCCAGGTGGGTACCGCTCTAGTTTCGTCTGGCAACAATACCGCCACCACACCCCTTGTCCTAAAGGATCCGATCAGTGGTCCCAGCTGGCAGTGGCGCGTCAGACGTTTAAACTAGCACCGGCATTAAAAAAATCATAAAAAGTGTTGCAAGCCAGGTTCGCAGTGCTATACTGTGCACGTCTACGCTTACAATAGGGCATAAGATTTATACCCATAAAAAAGGACAGCCATTGCAGCAGCTTGGGTATTTCCCTTGTTGTAGGTGTAGACAGCCAACAATGGCTGTCCTTTTTTATTTCTTAGAGGGTAACAAGGAGTACCAATGGCCGTTCATCTTCTGGCCGAAGGCATCATCCGCAGCACAGTGCTGTGTATTATCTGCCTTCGCAACGTACCGCTGAGTGAGGTAACTGCTGGCTCGCTGTACGCGGACGGACATCAGGCATTCGCCTGTACGATACACTTGCATGACCGAACCTGCTGGATAACTGAATGGGCAATCTTTTGCGCCCTACAGCGCCAGCAACAACAATTTGCCCTACTTGCGGAGGAATTTGCATGATTCCGCCAAACTGGTATGTCGACTCCCGCGTGGCCGAATCGACCGAGCAACTCAGTCTAGACCTTACCAGACATCTGCCGCAACGTTTATCGGTGGGTAATGTCGTTATTATTAGCGACAAACCCACCACCTTACTGCCTGTTATCCGCAAACGCTGGATGACCATCGTGCGCGAAGTCGAAAAACAACGTGCCCGCACCCTAGACCGGATCAAACGCACAAGCCTGGAGCGTGAACTAGCCCGCATGCTATCTTGGCGTTTTACTACCAAAATCGACAAAGCCGACGCCGACGTGCTGGTAATCAAGCCCGAACAAACAGTTTGCGAGCTACCACGTCACCACACGTTGTATTTGGCCACCGACATTACCGCCGACCAGTTTGCCTGTGCCCTGGAGCATGGCGTCAGTGGTGGCGTAGTGGTCGTATATGGCGACTGGCAGCAGTACGAGCCAGTGCTTCGTGGCAAGCGTTTTGCCCAGTATGGCCGCGGGGCTTACCCCGAAAGTTAATCCTTCTTGGGTTCGTGTTTAGCTTCGGGCTTATCAGCCAACGAGTGTTGGTTGGCTACCTGCGATTGGCGGGCGCGCCAATCACTCATCATCTTTTCGCAGCGTGTGCGAGCCTGGGCCAGGCGTTCTTTGGTGAGCCCGTAGTAGCTAAAGCCGTAAGCTGCCGCAGTGTAAATCAGTAAGCCAAATAAAAGATATGCGACAAAAAAACCGCCCGTACCGCCTGTAAAGAAAATACCAGTTATCGCAGCGATAGCAGAACCAGGCGTAAGGTTGAGTAAGTCGGACAACAACACAAGCGCTACCGAAATACCAAGCATCAGTTTTGTGGCGTCATCGAAACGCTTATTGCCCATGCGCGAGAACTGTCCGGCAAACAAGCCGGCACCCGCCGCAGCCATAACGAGTAGTATTTGGATAAGTTGCAGTAGCATATTCATCCCTCCATACTACTACGGAATTGCTACTGATAGCTGATTACAAGAAATTTTGGCGGCGTTTCAGGCTATATACCTGAAGGTATCCTTTGCAACACCTTAAGAACAGCTTGAAAAAGCTCATGCTTACAGCTAGAATTAGATCAAATTAGGCCAGAAACTTAATGCCAATCAAAAAATTAGAAACTGCTGCTGACTCCAAAAAACACCTATACCAAAAATCTTGTTTGCCATTTTCTAAAAAACTTCTCTGCCAAATGGGTAGCTTAACGTTATGCGACGACTCATAAACGTCGCTACATCTTAGTTAAACTGTCCACCAACCAAAGAATAAGAAAGTTAATAAATGAACGTAGCAGCACATATTGCAGCCTTCGCAATCTTACTAACGACTGCCGCGATTGGTGTTTTACAAATATATAAGCCTGAGTTTATTCCGAATCTTCTAAACCACAAGCACGCTCGCAAAGGCAAGAAAAACAACAAGAAAGGAAACCGATAATGCGGCGTCTTGTATCTTGGCGTACTTTACGCCTGTTTAGCTTTGCCATCCTAGCCATCATTGCAACGCTGACGCTCACTGGCAGGCTTTCAACCAATGTACTCGCAGACAGCCCTCCCGTAAACGGGACTGGCGCTAATGGCCCCCTTTGTGGCCGTGTAGGCGGTAAGTACTGCGACAACACCTGCCCAAGCGGCACTGTTGGCGTAACATCCTTTAATGCCAAGTGCTGCCCTACAGGTACCACGTACGACCAAGGCGCCGACCTTTGCCGTTCTGCAGCTACCAATAATGGCGGCAACGGTGGCCCGGATGCCACCCCCACAAGCGACATCTGTAAGCCAGGTGTGGCCTACGACCCCCAAAAGCCCTGTGTACCTGACCCTAACCAGCTCCAGAACACACCTGACTCGGCGGCCAGGGCTTGTAGCGGTGGTGACTGTAGTGGTCTGATTACTAAGTATATAAACCCGGCCATTAAGTTATTGGCCGGCATGGTTGGTCTTCTTGTGACCATTTCGATTGTTGTGGCCGGTATCCAGTATTCGTCAGCTGGTGGCGACCCTTCCAAGGTTGTTGCCGCTCGTAAGCGTATCACGAACGCTATACTTGCCCTGCTGGCCTACCTATTCATGTTTGCGTTCTTACAATGGTTAATTCCTGGAGGCATTTTGTAA
>CBJLZK010000054.1:0-6418 GCA_966427515.1 uncultured bacterium
GCGGTACGCGGACCAACGCCAGGCAGCTTGCCCAGCGCTTCAATAACATCGGTGAGCGCGGGTGGCAGAATTGCCATTATGTTACTTACAAAATTTAGAGGCCGAGGTCGCCCAAAGCGCCCATCATTGGCTGCATCTTTTCGGCGGCAACCTTTTGGCTCTCGGTGATGGCTTCTTTAACGGCGTCTTCAAGCCAGCGCTCTAGCTGACCGATATCCTCAAGGTCAACAGATTCTGGGTCGATGTGGATTTTCTTGATCTTCTGCTCACCGGTAATCTCGACACGAACGGCACCATCGCCCTTCTCTACTTCGATAACCTGCTTTTGCAGTTCTTTTTGGATCTTCTTAACCTTAAGTAGCATCTTAGCCTGATCAAAACGGCTCATGTATAAGTCTCCTTTATATGTGCTAACTATTATTGTATCAGATGAGAACAGGAGTTTTTAGTAGTTCTCTTTGATGTATTTCAGAAGTTGTGGGAATTCTTGATACTCGATGAAGTGCTTAGCTCCAGGGATTCTGAAGCAATCTGGCTGTAACTTTTCGGCAATGTAATCAAATTCTTCTTGTGGGATATAAGGATCGTCGTCACCCCAGAAGAGAGCTACCTTTTCTTGGTTTGCCTTAATCTGGTCCCACTGCCAGGGCTTGTCGTAGTAGCCGCTTTGTTTTTCTAGGTCGTCGCCGAGATCGGTATAACATGGCGATACCAGCACAGAGCCTTTAATTTTGTTGGCCTCGGCATAGCGCATGGCTGCCACCGCTCCAGAGGACCAACCCACAATCACGTCATGCCCGCCTGCCTTTACGTGGTTCTTTAGGAATGGCAGCCAATACTCGGCCCGGGCGATAATCGAATCTGGCATGGTCTCGAAGAATGTTTCGTAACCCAGTTTCTCTAGCTCGGCCTTTAGCCATGGCGTCCAGGCAAATGCCCAATGCGTAGCGTCGTTGCCGTGTACGAAGATAATGCGTGGTTTAGTCATGGAGGTATCCTAACTTCTTAAAAACTTCAACCGATGGCGGCACGATGTCGTAACTGCCTAGTTGGTCGATGGGTACCCATTCCAGTTTTTCGATGCCCGGTGACAAGGTTGGTTCGCCGCCGCCGTAATCGCAGAGGACGTCCAAATATACAAAGAACTTTTCTACACCGTCCAAGTCTTGCTTGACTTCGGTACCCCACGAAAACTTCTGACCAATGGTAATATCAATACCTGTTTGCTGTTTGACATGGGCTTTGAGGGTGTCGTCGGGGTTTTGACCGGCTGTGGCTTCGGCGCCAAATAAATACCATGTTTCTTTGTATGGTGGCGAACCGTCTGGCTTTTTGCGCATCAGGATGGTGTCGCCTTTACGGATAATGGCAATAATGAGAACTTTGGTTGGCATATCCATATTGTACGCTACTGGGCTGGCTTGCGGAGCACCAGCCAGAGATTAGTGGCTGTGCCGTCGCGGCCAAGTTTAAAAGCGGGTTTGCTGATCTTCCTTAGCTCGACAACTTCGAACTGTTTGTAGAATTCCCGGAGTTCATCTTCGGTGTAGTCCTTCTGGAATTTGCCGTTTTCGGGCCAGACTGTGCTGTTTGGTTCTGGACCAGGATGGTTGGCGATGAGTTCACGTTCCCATTCGTCGTCTGCCGAGCAAACGGTTACTAACATGTAGCCGCCGGGTTTGAGGGTACGGAACATTTCGTTCCTGCAAACCTCGCGGCCCTCCTTGGTTTCGATGTCAATGCTTGCGAATGAATCGATGGCTACGTCAAAAAAGTTGTCTTGGATATTCCAGGGCTTGTCCATCTCTGTTAGCTCAAAATGGATACTACTTGCTACTCCGCGATTCTTTGCTAGCTGTTTGGCGGCTTCGATCGCTGGCTCGATATATTCGAGCGCCCACACTTCGTAACCAAGCGAAGCAAGGTGTACGCTGTTGCGCCCCTTGCCAGCACCGACGTCTACGGCCTTACCGCCTAAAGGTACGCCCTGCCCTTTTAGATAGTCAGTGAATAGTACCACGCCACTGGCTGGCTCGACATTGGCCATTGTTGGCAATGTCGCTTGGTTAGTGTGCTCGTCAAACCAAATTTGTTGCTGCTTGCGCATGGTCTGGTCCCCTTGTAGTTAGGCAGTTGGTTACGGTTTTTGGGCGGTGAATACTTCGCGGGTGGCGCTAGCTTGCGGCCAGCCTACAAAGTAATGGGTTAGCTGGTAGGCGCAGGCCAGAGCAATCAGCATGCCTACAGCGCCCCATCCAAGGCCACGCGCTAATGGGTTGCGCGGGAAGACTGAAAACCACATGGTCAGCAAGTAGCTAGCACCAGCGGCGATCACGACATACACAAATGGGATAATAACACTGTAGGTAATCGGACTGCCAATGGCCATCAGGACTGTGGTCACGATGGCAATAAGTATAAAGATAGGCGTCCGTGCCAAGCGCCAATGGCGCAGATACAGATAACCACCAAGCACGAACATTACAAGGCCAAAGACGCTCAGGATGGGCGCAGTGCCGAGCCAGGTGGCTGGATCTGCGGCGTTGTGCACAAACAAATGGTATGGCGCCAAAAAGATATTCTTGACGATCTGGATTGGCCCTGGCCAGTGCGCTGGCAAGGCCAAGAATGGCTTGATTAGGTTGTGGTGCTTGTACAAGCCCCAAACGAGTGGCGCGAGTGATAGCAACAAAGCCAGGCTTGCACCGGTGACGGCTAGCAAATGCCGCTTAAACACCCTGTCGATGGCCTTAAGCTGCCAGACAAAACCAGCAGCTACAAACCAGATCATGCCCGGAATATACAGCAGCCAAGCTACACCTATAAAGCATGCAAACAAAGCCCACCAACTGTTGGTATGCTTGAGCCAAAAACCACTAGCGACGACGGTAAAAACGCCAAACAACGCTACATCTGGTGTGCCCAGGCGGGCGGTGTGCAAGAACCATGCCGACAGGCCAAATAACAGCGTACCGATAATCGCAGTACGGTCATCGTGCCAGTGCCGCAGCAAAGCTGCAAAGACTACCAGAACAAACAGGCCGACACCCGCAGCCACTAAGCGTGCCACTACATAGCTATGCGGATGCACAAACATCAGGAGCTTAATTAGCGCTAGATATGGTGCATTTAAGGGGTTGTCGAGCAACTTATGAAAGCTAAGGCTGGAATTGTAGGCGGCTACTTCTCCGCTGCTATATCCATGGGGCAAGCTGCTAAGCTTCCAAAACAGCGCAGACAGTAGTACGACGGCCAGGCCGCCATACATAGCCACAACCGGCCAATGTTTAACCAAATATTCACGTATTCGCTGTACGCTCATGCTTGGCTTTATTATACAGTACTAATCCGCGAATGGGCTCTTGTGTTTGGTATCGAGTGACCTGAAGCGCTGTTTTTCTTTGTCAAAGAAGAGGTCGATGTCGCCGGTAGGACCGTTACGGTGCTTCTTGATTAGGATGCTGGTAATGCCCTTTTTATCTGTTTCAGGGTTGTAGTATTCTTCGCGGTAAATAAAGGCCACGACGTCGGCGTCCTGCTCGATTGATCCTGATTCACGAAGGTCGGCCAGCTGCGGGATCTGTGGATTGCGGTTTTCGACGGAGCGTGACAGCTGTGACAGCGCAATTAATGGTACATCCAACTCACGGGCGATACTTTTGAGGCCACGCGAGATTTCCGAGATTTCCTGTACGCGGTTTTCGGAGCCACCAAACTTGCTACCGCCACTCATCAGCTGGAGGTAGTCGACGATGATAAGCCCTAAGGGGTGCTGGTGGGCTTCGCGCCGCGCCTTAGTGCGTAAGTCGCTTACCGTAATACCCGGGGTATCGTCGATATAAATCGGGGCTTCACCCAGGGTGCCCATGGCGTCACCAATCTTTTCGAAGTCGGCGTCAGTCAGGTTGCCCGTACGTAAGGCCCAGGCGTCCACGCCGGATTCCATAGATAACAAACGGTCTACCAGCTGCTCTTTACTCATTTCGAGCGAGAATACCAGGACAGGCTGCTTGGCCAGCGTGGCCACGTTGTGAGCCAAGTTCAAACTAAAGGCGGTCTTACCCATCGAAGGGCGGGCTGCCAAGATGAACAGGTCGGAGCGCTGCAGGCCGGCCAGGATTTCGTCCATGTCCCTAAAGCCGGTTGGTACGCCACGGATCTTGGCCTTGTCTTTGTGCAGGTCGTCCAAACGGTCGAACGATTCGGCCAGGATGGTCTCGATGCTAACAATGCTCTGTTTTACGTGAGTTTGGCTAACTTGGAATAGCTCGGATTCGGCTTCTTCGACGAGTTCCTTTAGGGACTTGGATTCGTCGTAGCCAAGCTCGGTAATGCCAGAGCTGGCGCGGATCAAGCGGCGGCGTAGTGACTTTTGGGCTACGATGTCGGCGTATTGCTCTACGTGCGACGCTGTCGGCACAAAGTTGGTTAGCTCTGTCAGGTATGATGCACCACCTACGAGGTCGAGGGCGCTATTGTTCTTTAATTGGTCTGCCAGGGTAAGGACGTCGATAGGGCTGCGGCGTTCGTATAGTTGGCTGATGGCTTCGTAAATACGTTGGTGCCGTGGATCGTAGAAGTCTTGGCTGGCGACGCTGTCGGCAATCTTTACCAACGCGTCGGCATCAATAAGAATAGCCCCGAGCAAGCTCGCTTCGGCCTCTAAGTTATTAGGCAGTGCCTTTTTTCCGCGCGGTTGATTGTCGTCCATGTACCCTCTCTGCTAACTATGATTCTAGCAGTTCCGCGCCACCAAAGATATTGCTTATGGTGTCAATGGGGTCTTTGGGCGGCTCTGCGGGTGCTGGAGTGGTCTTTTCGACGTTATGTACGATCTCGCCGTCGGCAGGCGGCAGCGGTGGGACGAATTTGCGGCCCTCGCCCTTAATGCAGGTAATTTGCGTGGCGCTACCAGTCACGCCAGTGATGACCTCTACCAAGATTTGCTTGTTCTTTGCCTCGTTCAGGCGCTTTTGGTGGAACGAACTAGAAAATTCCAGGGTTAGGTGACCAGGCTCAAAATGTGGCCGTGCCATCTTGGCAATGCTGTACATGGTGCTGTGGCCCTTCTTTAGGGCGCCTAGGATAATCTCCCACGATTTTTCGTCTAGGGTGAATTCGGAGTCGACTTTTGATAGGTCGTCTTGGGCTGCGAGCTCGGCCAGGCTAGGCTTGGACTTTTCGGGGGCTTTAGCCTCCTTGGCCTCTGCAGCTTCGGCTTTTGGCTCTTCTTTGGGGGCTGGCTGCTCTATTTTTTCTTCTACCTTAGGGGCTGGAGCTTTGCGGACGGGCTTTTCGACCACGTGCATCTTGGATGCGGGTTCGACTTCTGACGGCATGGTCTTGACTTCTTGTGGTGTGCCACTCAAGGCAGCATCCAGTAACGCGATCTCTAAGGCTACACGTGGGTCTGGCGAAGCCGGTACATGTACTAGCTGGGTCAGCAGCTTCATGGCAACGTCGTGTGCAAAAGGCACCTTGCCGTTCAGGATATCTTCGCGGAGCTTGCCGCACAACTGCTTGGCAATTTGAGAAGGGTCGTAGCCTTGGTCGTGCATTTGTTTGAGGCCTTTTACGACACCCAAACTGTCATGGCTTGTTAGTGAGGCCAACATGTCATTGATAAGTTCGGCTGGTGCGATGCCCAATACTGCTTGCACATCGCTTAACTCCACCTTTTGGCCGGTATTGCGTACTTGGTCTAGCAAGCTAATGCTGTCCCTAAAGGCACCTTCGCCGTGCTGGGCGATCAGGGCCAAGGCCTCGTCAGAGATGGTGATCTTTTCTTCGTCGGCGATGTGGCGCAAATGCCCCACTACCTTATCTTGGTCGATAGGCTTGAATGAGTAGCGCTGGGTGCGGCTAATAATGGTCTCGGGGAGTTTGTTGACTTCGGTGGTGGCCAGGATGAACACAACATGTGCTGGTGGCTCTTCCAAAGTCTTGAGGAGCGCGTTAAATGCTTCCTTGGTCAGCATGTGGACTTCGTCGATGATGTACACCTTGTATTTGGCGCTAGTAGGAGCAATATGTACCTTGTCACGCAGGTCGCGAATTTCGTCGATACGACGATTAGACGCGGCGTCGATCTCTATAATGTCCAGATGGCCGCGGTCTTCATCGTAAGGCAGGCCATTAATCTCGTGGGCCAAGATGCGTGCGATGCTGGTCTTGCCAGTGCCACGGGGGCCAGTAAACAAATAGGCGTGGCTAATTGTGCCCTTTTTGAGTGCATGATCCAACGCGGTAGTGATATGCTCCTGCCCGACAATTTCGGACAGTTTCTTAGACCGGTACGTCCTGTATAGCGCTTTCCCCATTTGCCTTTTATTATACGCACATTCGGCAACGTTGGTTGTTGTTATTTGCGCCTACTTGATGTGACGCTGTTCCAGCCTGTCTATCTTCTCGTCTAGTT
>CBJLZK010000055.1:0-6296 GCA_966427515.1 uncultured bacterium
TGTAGTTGAACAGGTCGTCGGCCAGATAGATTTGCCGCCTGACGACTTTAAAGGGTATGATGAGCGCCGCCTGATTGTGGCCGAGGTAGAGCAGGCAGTTGAAAGGCTGCGCGAGCGGCACCTCGGCGCAGCACGGCACGTTGGTTTGACTATCTCCGAAGAGCAAGTGGCAGCCTGGCGGCCTGGGCCGCAAGAAATTGCTTTGTTGCGCAAAGAGTTAAAACCCCTGCGCCACCGTGCCAACATGATCCTTGCCGCCGAAACGTATATACACGACCAGGTAATGGAAGCTGCCGCTGAGGGCATTAGGATGCGGCCACACCAACAAGATGTGGTTATTGGCGTTAGGAACTTCCTGGTGGGGGCTAGCCGAACCAGTCCAAAGGGCGGCAAGAGCGGTTTGATCGAACTGCCAACCGGTGCGGGCAAAACCCGTGTGATGGTCGAGGTAGCCTCGATGATCCGGCATATACAGGATCCCGAAGAGCAAAATAAGATCCTGATCATCACGCCGACCAATAAAATCCAGCAGCAAACAGTTGGCCTTGATGGCAAACATGGTTTCGGCCGCTTCCGGCCCGACGAAGAAGTGGGCAAATACGACGAAGATACGCCCGCCAATATGCGTCCTGTCGAACTTGGTAAGAATATTGTTTCGATATGCCTGCCGTCCTTTTTGCGGCTGAAGGCACAGGGCCGTTTGCCCAAGGATATTTCGTTGGTGCTCGTTGACGAAACTCATATGGCCAGGGGCGATAAGGTCGGCGCCGAGATTGAAGACTATATCGCCGACAAGGTTGCTATTGGCTTTGACGCTACGCCCGAACGCGACGAGGACGAAGACAGCGAAGCGGTATATGAAATCTTTAAGCACCAAATTGCTCAAATGGATCTGGTGGAAGCGATCAAGAGCGGTATCCTGACGAGTGTTAGAGCCTGGGTTAAGCATGTCCGGCCTGTAGTTAACGAGCGTAGCCTACCCACCGAACCCCGTGCCCGGCGGGATGCCTTACGCGAAGCTAGCACGATCGCCAAAGAGCGCAGCGCTGCCGAGCTTGTCAAAGAAGAGTTGGAACGTGGTTACCGAGAGGTTCCAGGTAGGCAAGGTGAACGCAGTAAGGGCTTTGGTGTGGTAGTGCGCTGTCGCCCAGGTGGTAACGTTAACTATGCTTACCGTTTTGCCAAAAGCCTTCGCCATACGTATGTCCATGGTCCCCTGGGGCCGTTTGACCTGCGCGAGGTTATGCCAGCCTTTGTAGGTGGTGATTCAAAACGACAAACAAAGGCTGTCCGCGAAGAAGTATTCGACGGCTACGCCCGTAAGCATGTTAATGTTTTGGCTAATGTTAAGGCCGCAGAGGTGGGCTGGGATGACAACGGCGCCAAGGCATTTATCAATACATACCGCGCCCGTCGCAGGCAGCTAATACAGGCTTCGGGCCGTGTGCTGCGCATAATGCTCGATGACGATGGCGAAATTGTTAAGGGGCCAGATGGCAAGCCAATCCCGGCCCATATTTATGATCTCGTAGATGACTCCGAGTTGGCGGACCCGTCACGCCCAACTATTTTGGACATCTTGGGAATTGAATCTGGCGGCATTATCGAAGCCGACGCTCATCCTGACGCACCCATCCCACGGCCACGCACCATCGGGCACGACAGTGGCGGTTTTGTGCGTAGTCCAGAAGTGACCGACGTTGTGACTACAACTGTCGGGAGTACGGCGCTCGGTGGCGAAGAGGTTAATGTCGCCGTCGAAGATGTGGGGGCGGTGACTGTGGAACCTGACACTCAACCAGAAGTAACACGGCAACCACGTGAAGCCCCAGTGAACCCTATCGCCCCCAGTGGCTGGCCCAACCAGTCAGGGTTGGCGGAGTTTGCCGAAGCTTACGGAGATGCCGAGCGCGTACCGCATCACGAGGCGGCTCGTATATTGGGAGTGAGTACAGTAACACTGAGTAGCTTACTGAAAGGGTTTTTCGGGGATGCCCACTATGCTCCGACCTTCCATGATTTGCAGTCGTTCCTGGAGCAAAACCCAGGGTTACAGGCACCACCACAACCAGCCGTGGGTTTTGTAGAAATTAGCCGTAAAGACAGGAAGGTTAGACGGTATGCATCTGAGCACGGCGTATCGCTACGGCGCTTTACCCGCGAAGACGGTGTTATCGTCCAGTTTATGCGTCAGGAAGACCTGCAAGAACTGCTGAGGATTGCCCAAGAAGATAACCAATAAGCTTAGCCTGAAGGTGTATAGTAAAAGCCATGAATGACACCGAGCAAATTGTATTCGTAGATGAACAAGGCCAGCCTACAGGCGAGGTTGGGCCAAAACTTGCCAGCCACAACGCTAATACCAAACTACACTTAGCATTCTCGTGCTATATCTTTAGGCCAAGTGACAACAAGTTTTTGGTGACTCAGCGGGCCTTGTCCAAAAAAGTCTGGCCTGGCGTCTGGACCAACAGTGTTTGTGGGCACCCAGCTCCTGGCGAAGCCGTAGAGGAGGCTATTCGCCGTCGCGCTAAATATGAGCTTGGCATCGATGTGCTCAAGGATATCACCTGTGTATTACCAACCTACCGGTATACCACGCCACCATACAATGGCATTATCGAGAACGAATTCTGCCCAGTCTATGTTGCGTACGTATCTGCCGATCTGAAGCCCAACGACGAAGAAGTCGAAAACTACCAATGGTTGGATTGGCAAGAATATGTGGACATGCTAAATGACGGTTATTCCAACATGAGCTATTGGGCACGTGATCAATACCAGCAGCTCAAGGATCGCCAGCCATTTATGGGCTTGGCCAAAGAAGTCTAAGCCCCTAACGTTCGAATAGTTGCAGGCTTGCGGTGCTATCAACATTGGCCCAGTCGTAGCCTGCCTTGCGCAAGGCAGCTTCTAGATCATGTTTGTTGGTGGCTTCAAAGCCAATAAGCACATTGCCTTCGTCGCCACCTTGGCCACGATAATGGAATAGGCTGATGTTCCAGGTGCCGCTGATGGCCCCCAAAAAGTCATTTAGTGCGTCTGGGCGCTCAGGGAAGCTAATCTGGTAAAAGTGTTCATGATCGGCAGCAGCTGCAGTTCCACCGATCATATGACGTACGTGTTCCTTGGCTATGTCCTCGAGTGACAGGTCGGTATAGTCGTAGCCATGCTTCTTCATGTTGGACATAAAGGTATCTTTGTCGGCGGAACTGCTAAGGCTAATACCCACTAATGTGTTTGCTTGGCCACGATCCTTTAGGCGATAACCGAACTGCGTGATGGTGTGTCCGCTCACGACTTGCTGGCAGAACTGCTGCAAAGCACCTGGACGCTCGGGCATGGCCACAGCAAATAACGCCTCTTTGCCGCTACCGAGCAAAGTACGTTCGGCAATGAATTGCAGGCGTTCAAAAGTCATATTGGCTCCAGAACAGATGGCGACGGCTTGGACATCAGTCATGTCGTGGTGCTTGGCATAGGCAATGAGCCCTGCTGTGCCCAAAGCGCCGGCTGGCTCGACAATGCTGCGGGTTTCTTCGAAGACAGCTTTAATTGCAGCACAAATTTGGTCGGTATTAACAGTGACGCAGTCGTCCACGTACTGCTGGGCGATCTTAAAAGTGTGTTCGCCCATTTGTTTTACTGCTACGCCATCGGCAAAGATGCCTACATGAGGCAAGGTAACGCGCTTACCGGCTTTGAGTGATGCCTGCATGACGTTGCTATCCTCGGGCTCAACGCCAATAACTTTGACGGTGGGGTTGAGTTCTTTCACGTATTGCGCGATGCCAGAGATTAAACCGCCGCCGCCAACGGGCACAAAGATATGGGTTACGTATGGCAATTGCTCGACAACTTCACGCCCCACGGTGCCTTGGCCGGCTATCACGAGTGGATCGTCAAAGGGGTGGATGTAGGTACGGCCGGTCTCGTGTATGCGCTTTTTGCAATAATCGGCGGCATCAGAATAGCTATCGCCTGCCAGTTCAACCTTGGCGCCGTATGATTTTACGGCGTCAACCTTAATGGCAGGAGTGGTCCGTGGCATAACGATCAAAGCCGAAATGCCAAGCTTTTTGGCAGCCAAAGCGACGCCTTGGGCGTGGTTACCGGCGCTGGCGGCGATGACGCCGCGTTCGCATTCTTTGTCGCTTAGCTGGGCGATCTTGTTGTATGCGCCGCGTAGTTTAAACGAGTGCACTGGTTGCAGGTCTTCACGCTTTAGGTACACTTCACAACCGAGTTGCTCGCTTAGCTTGCTGGCATGGTCGAGCGGTGATCTGACAGCGACATCATAGACGCGTGCTAGCAGGGTTTGTTTGGTAGCTTCGTTCATTGTTATCCTTTGACTGTGTGCTTATGGACTGTCACGCTGTGGACGTCCACGAGTTTTTCGAGTTGGTATTGAATTTGGTCGGGGCGGGGAACATCGTAAGCATCGATATCGATGATAGCCCATGGTCCATCCTTGGCATCACGGACGTGCAATGATTGAATGTTGCAGCCGCGCCGGGCAAAAACCTGGGTAATGCGCACCAGCATCCCTGGTACGTCGCGACTTTCTAGGGTAAAGGTGTAATCTATGTGGCTCATGTGCTTCCTACTGGTTTAGCTAGCTGTTTAGTTGGTGGATCGATGATCATCTCTGTTAATGGTGCGCCGGCCGGGATCATCGGAAAGACATTCTCGGTCTTGATGGTTTCGGCATTGATCAGCACCGGCCTGTCATTAATTTTGAGTGCCTCGGCTAGTTTGGCTGGCGCATCAGCGACATTTTCGATGTTGATTCCCTTGGCGCCGTAGGCTTCCGCGAGCTTTACGAAGTCAGGGTTACCCTCTAGGTCTACACCACTTTCGCGGTTGTCATAGAATAGCTCCTGCCACTGACGGACCATGCCCAGGTAGTGGTTGTTAAGCACTACTATCTTGATCGGGAGTTTGTGTATGCAAGCAGTAGCGAGTTCAAAAGAAGTCATCTGGAAGCCTCCGTCGCCTACAAAGGCGATGACTGGTTTGTCTGGATGAGCAAACTGGGCGCCAATGGCCGCAGGCATGCCATAGCCCATGGTGCCGGCACCACCAGACGAAAGCCATGTCTCTGGCCGGTCAGTCTTGTAAAACTGTGCGGCCCACATCTGATGCTGGCCCACGTCTGTGGCTACGATTGCCTGGCCTTTGGTCAGTTTGTACACCGTGTCGATAACGTATTGGGCGGTCAATCCGCGATCACTATCGTAATGAAGCGGGTACTGGTGGCGGTATTCATCAAGGTGGGTGTTCCAAGCTGCGTGTTTGGTAGGTGCGACAGTCATTTTGAGCGCTTCGATGGCTTCTTTGGCATCGGCCCGCAAAGCTACATCTGGCTGGATCATTTTGCCAAGCTCAGCTGCATCGATGTCGATGTGGGCAATAAAAGCGTCTTTGCAAAACTCCGAAGCCTTGCCGATGATCCTGTCGTCGAACCGCGAGCCAATGTTAAGCAAGAAGTCGCATTCCACCAGAGCTTTGTTGGCATAGGCAGTGCCGTGCATACCGAGCATTCCCAAGCTGAGGCTGTGTGTTTCGGGAAAAGCACCTTTCCCTAGAAGCGTGGTGGTAACTGGCGTGTCCATCTGTTCGGCGAGTGCTGTGAGCTCCTTGGAGGCTTTGGCAATAAGTACGCCATGACCCGCCAGAATAACCGGGTGTTTAGCCCGTTGCCATGCATCGGCGATAGCCTGTACCTTTTGCTGGTTGACAGGATACCGGTATTTGTAGGCTGGTAGATCCGGCTTAGCCTCTAGGTCACCAGTAAAAGGGCCCGAGCTGACATCTTTGGGGACATCAATAAGGACTGGTCCGGGCCGGCCTGTACTGGCTAGATGAAACGCTTCGCCGACAATACGCGGTAAGTCGTTGGCGTCTTTGACTAAATAGTTGTGTTTGACCACGGGCATGGTGATGTTAAAGATATCGGCTTCCTGAAAGGCGTCAAGGCCGAGCATTGGTGTAATCTGCTGCCCAGAAATTACGACCATGGGCACACTATCCATGTGGGCGGTCATAAGCCCAGTAACCACATTCCCGGCTCCTGGCCCGCTCGTAACTAATACGACACCAGGCTTGCCTGTGGCACGGGCGTAGCCATCTGCCATATGCGCAGCACCTTGCTCATGGCGCACGAGTACGAGTTTAATCTTGGTCTTTGAGGTTTTGAGGGCATCAAACAAAGGAATCGCGGCGCCGCCAGAATACCCAAAAATATACTCCACGCCATGTTTCTCGAGCGTTTTAATGATTGCTGTTGCTCCATC
>CBJLZK010000056.1:0-6033 GCA_966427515.1 uncultured bacterium
ACTACACGCGTACGGCGCTCGTCGCCATACTTTTCCTTAAGTTCAAGCATTTCGTTCTTAACGATCTTAAGGATTTCTTTCTCGTCAGCCAGAATGGCCTCGAGCTCACTAATTAGCTTCATGAGTGCGGCTAATTCAGATTCGATCTTGTCGCGCTCCAAGCCGGTTAGGGTCCGGAGCTGCATAGCCAAAATGGCACGGGCCTGGATCTCGCTTAGACCAAACTTCTTGATCAAGTTTGCCTGAGCCTCTTCGGAAGTCTGACTGGCGCGAATCGTCTTGATAACTTCATCAATGTGGTCAAGCGCGATCTTTAAGCCTTCCAAGATGTGGGCACGTTCCTTGGCCTTACGCAGCTCGTACTCAGTACGGCGGCGAACGACGATCTGTCGGTGCTTAATGTGCTCGTGGATAATGTCCTGCAAGCCTAATACGCGTGGCTGGATGCCATCAACGAGCGCCATCATATTAAAGTGGAAGGCAGTTTGCAGCGGCGTCAGCTTGTAGAGCTGGTTCAAAAGCTTCTTAGGGTAAGCATCCTTCTTGAGGTCAATCACGATGCGGACAGTGCCACGGGCACTTTCGTCACGGATATCGCTAATACCGCTAATTTTCTTCTCTTTTACAAGGTCAGCAATCTTGATAACAAGGCTTTCCTTGTTGAGCGCATAAGGAATCTCGGTGATAACGATCTGGTGGCGGCCCTTCTTGTTTTCGACGACTTCGGCCACACCACGAACAACAATACCGCCCTTACCTGTTGCATAAGCAGTACGAATCGAATCGGCGCCGTAAATAATGCCACCTGTCGGGAAGTCAGGTCCCTTGATGTACGCAAGCAAATCGTCGAGCGTTGCATCGGGGTTGTCGATCTGACAGACAGTAGCGTCAACCAGCTCTGCAAGGTTGTGCGGAGGAATGTTGGTCGCCATACCCACAGCAATACCCAACTGACCATTCAAGAGAAGGTTTGGCAGTTTGCCTGGAAGTACTTCTGGCTCCTGGGTAGTACCGTCGTAGTTATCACGGAATGGTACTGTCTCTTTTTCGATATCTGCCAAAAGGTCATCTGCCATACGAGCCATCTTGGCCTCGGTGTAACGCATAGCAGCTGGTGGGTCTCCGTCCATTGAACCAAAGTTACCCTGGCCATCAATAAGCGTATACCGCATCGCCCAAGGCTGCGCCATGCGCACCATCGCGTCATAAATAGAGGAGTCGCCGTGTGGGTGGTATTTACCCATTACCGCACCGACAACGTTAGCACTCTTACGATGGCGTGCGGTTGAGCGCAGGCCATCACTGTTCATACTATATAGAATGCGCCTGTGTACCGGCTTCATACCATCACGGACGTCAGGCAGAGCGCGCTCAACGATAACACTCATAGAGTAGCGAAGGTAACTATCTTCCATGACGTCTTCGACAGTACGGAGCTCAACGGTGCGTGAGTGTTCTGCGTCTTCGGTCAGCACCTCCCCTTCAAGGGGTACTTCGTTTTCAATACGGGGTTCCTGTGTTTGATCTTCGTCCATACTAGATATCCAAGTCCTTCACAAATTTAGCGTGAGTCGTGATGAAGTTCTTGCGAAGCTCCACCTCAGTACCCATAAGCTTGTTAAAGATCGCGTCAGCCTTCTCGGCGTCTTCTACCTTAACCTTAACCAAAACGCGCTTTTCTGGGTTCATGGTCGTCTCAAACAGCTGTTCAGCGTCCATTTCACCAAGACCCTTGTAGCGTTTCTGTTCAATAAAGCCGGCCTGGCGGAAGCGCTCGTCATCGGCATTGACCTTAAGGCCTTCCTTCTGGCGAGCTGCAATAGTGGCGTCAAGCACCTTGTCTAGCTCAGCCTCGTCATAAATAAAGACACTCGTCTTACGGCCAGGTTTTACTAGCTCGAACAGCGGTGGCTTAGCCAGGTAAACGTGGCCGCCATCAACGACTTCTTTCATGTAGCGGAAGAAGAAGGTCATAAGCAACGTGCTAATGTGTGAACCGTCGACATCAGCATCGGTCATGATAATGATACGGTCGTAGCGCAAACCATTAATATCAAAAGAGTCCTCGATACCAACACCCAAGGCCTTGATCAGGCTTAGGATTTCATTGTTGGCGAGCATCTTGTCCAGCCGGGCGCGCTCGACATTCAAAACCTTACCACGGAGTGGCAAAATTGCCTGGGTCTTACTGTCACGGCCACTCTTGGCAGAGCCACCGGCTGAGTCACCCTCTACCAGGTAAATCTCGGAGCTCTTGGGGTCCTTGCTTGAACAGTCAGCCAGCTTGCCTGGCATACTTGCGCCTTCGAGGACACCCTTGCGGATGATATTCTCGCGGGCAGCGCGAGCAGCCTTGCGGGCGCGAGCAGCAAGCAGTGCTTTGCCTACAATCTTACGAGCAACCGCTGGATGCTCTTCGAGATAATAGTTGAAGTACTCGGTCATTACCTGCTCAACATAACCACGGATCTCTGGGTTACCAAGCTTGTTCTTGGTCTGACCTTCAAATTGTGGGTCAGGCAGCTTGACCAAAATGACACAGGTTAGACCTTCGCGACAGTCTTCACCGCTCAGATTTTCTTCCTTCTCTTTCAGAAGGCCAGTTTTGCGGGCATAGTCGTTAACCACGCGGGTCAATGCTGACCGGAAACCAGTTACGTGAGTACCGCCATCAGGGTTAAACACGTTGTTGGCGAACTGCTTAATAGTTTCGGAGTAAGCATCAGTGTATTGCATGGCAATTTCGATCTGCGAATCTTCAACCATCTTATCGACGTAAAAGATATCGTCGTCAACGACTTCCTTGCCGAGGTTTAACTGGGCTACGTAGGATTTAATGCCACCCTCAAAATAGAAGCTGTAGCGCTTGCCAGTCGTCTCGTCGGCCAAAGAGGTGCGGATACCCTTGGTCAGGTATGCGGCGTGGCGCAAGCGGTCCAGAATGGTATCGTAGCTAAACTTGGTTGTCTCAAAAATAGTGCCGTCTGGATAGAACTCAATGGTCGTACCAGTGCGGCTGCTCTTCCCGACAGCCTTTAGATCACCTTGCGGCACACCCTGTTTGTACTCTTGCCGCCAGATCTTGCCTTCACGTTCAACCGTGATGATCAGATCGCTAGAAAGTGCGTTAACCACACTCGAGCCCACACCGTGCAGACCACCAGAAACCTTATAACCACCACCACCAAACTTACCACCGGCGTGTAGCACGGTAAGGACCGTTTCGACAGTGCTCTTGCCTGTCTTTGGGTGGATGTCAGTTGGAATACCACGACCGTTGTCGTAAACGCGCACGCCATTATTTGGTAGCAGCGTTACCGAAACTTCGGTAGCGTATCCAGCCAACGCTTCATCGATACCGTTGTCGACAATTTCCCACACCAAGTGATGTAGGCCCTCAACACCAGTACCACCAATATACATACCTGGGCGCTTACGCACAGGCTCCAGACCCTCTAGAACTTGGATCTGGTCAGCAGAATAAGCTTTTTGTTTGTCAGCCACTAAGATACCCTCTTTAACCAATAAAAATATAAGTTAGATAATTCCCACTTCTCTTATATTATAGGTAAAACTCTGTTTTTTAGCAACCGAGGTGCCAAGGAGAAAAACTACGAGCGCATGTGCAGGTTGCCATCTTGATCAATAAAGATCGTGTCGTCTGCTTCGTGCTTTTCTTTGAACAACGGGATCTCGCCGCTTGTCTTGTCTTCATGCTTGCCGGCTGGTTCTGGTAATTTGACTTCGGGCTGCTTTGGCTCCGGCTTAGTCTGCGCACTAAGATGTTCGGCATTGCCCGCATGTAGTACGGCCCCGTCGTTCTTTTCTGAGCCCGTTTGTGGCGCCGTAGACTGCGTTTGTGGCGGCAAAGCACTAGTTGGCTGGCTTGCGCCTGCCGACGGCCCTAGCGGGGCTACAGCTGGCTGAGGTGCAGCGACTTGCGCGACAGGTGCTGGCTGGCTTACAGGTAGCGCAGATGATGGCGCCATGCCTGCTGGCATAGCCTGCCCTGCAGCGGGTGCTGGAGCTGCGGGATTATTCTTCGCCCAAGGATTTGGCCGGAGAAGCGGGCCCTTGCTCTCTCGCTTAGAAAACCACTCGTCCAAGAAAGAACCGGTACCAGGCGCTGGAGCTGCTGGCGCAGCCTGCGGCCGCGAACCACCAAAAGCGCCAGGCGCAGTGTTCCCAAAAGCACCTCCCGCAGAAGCTGGCGCTGGACCACCAAATGACCCAAACGAAGAACCTGAAGAAGCTCCACCAAAAGGACGGCCTGCTGGTGTCGTATCAGCTTTAGTTGCCAGGCGTTCAAAAATTTCTTTTTCGACAATTGCTTTTGGCCGGCCATATTTAGCAGCTGACAGTTGTTTTAGCGCATCCGAAAGCTGGGCGTTAGGATTACCAAGCGGTGGCAGCGTAGCCATACTAAACGGCTGCGTCGGCACGCCGTTAATAAGCATACGCACTGCCGCATTGTAGTTTGGCATACGCAGCAAGTCAGGGGCGTCAAAAGCTGGGCGCATGCGCTTTGACAAGGCTTCAGCATCCTCATCCTGACCCACACGGAAAGCAACAATCGTACCAGTGTTACCAAAGACGGCATCACGGATTTCGTCGGTCAACTGGGTGGTAAACTGGTTGGCTACGATAAGGTTCAAGTGGTACTTACGAGCCTCGGACAGGATACTCGCGAAAGAGTCTGTCGAGAAGTTCTGGAACTCGTCCACGTACAGGGCAAAGTCCCTACGCTCGCTCTCGGGGACATTGGCACGGCTCATAGCAGCAGCCTGGAACTTCATCACAAAGATCATACCGAGCAGCTGTGAGTTCAGCATACCCAACCGCCCCTTGCTCAAGTTGACGATCAGAATCTTGCCTTCGTCCATAACCTCGCGCAATGTAAAGGCGCTCTTATTCTGGCCAATAATGTCGCGCATCATTTCGTTGGACAAAAAGGCGCCGAACTTACTGACAAACCAGCTAACCACTTCACCAAATTCATTAGAGCGCTGGGACTGTGGCATTTCTTTCTGCCAGAATTCAAGCACGTTTGGATCTTTGACATACTGTAGCTTTTGCTTGACGTATGCGGGGTCGCGGAACAGCTTAGGGATATCTACGAAAGTACCACCCTCTGGGTCGGCCATAACTGTGAGCGCTGCATTACGGAACAGGTGCTCGTAACGGGGGCCCATGATGCCTTGGTGTTGTGGGTCGTACAATTTATAGAGCATGTTCAAGACCTCTTGGATCAAAAAGTCTTTTTCGTCAGGGCGGTCATATTCAAAAAGGTTCAGGCCCATTGGATACTCAGTGTCTGCTGGCGAGAAGTAAATAATATCTTCGGTACGTTCCTTTGGCACCATAGACAATAACTTTTCGGCAGTGTCACCATGCGGGTCAACAAAAGCAAAGCCGCCGCCGCTAAGCATGTCCTGCAAAGCAAGGTTTTCTAGGTAGGTAGACTTACCTGTACCAGTCTGACCCACAACGTACATGTGCCGGGCCCGGTCGCCCTTACTTAGGCGGATCGGTTTCTTTACGCCACGGAACACGTTGTAGCCAAGCAACAAACCGTCTTCTGGCATATTACGTGGGGCATCAACTTGCTTTGAACCTTGGCGCTCAAGCTGTGAAGTAGGTATGCTCTTTTGTTCAGGAAAATGGAAGATAGTAGCTAATTCAACTGTATTCAAACTGTTCTTCTTTGCTGCATGCGGGAATAGGCGGAGGATGTAGGATGTTGCAAGTTCGTCAACATCTTTTGTCGGTGCAAACTTAAATCCATTCTTGCCTGGAGCGTCAAATAAAGAGAAGGCTGCAATAACGTTGTTTAAAATAGCTTGGGAACGCTGACTAATATTTGATGATACTACGACGCGAATAAGTACTTCGTAGCCGGGCTGTTGGGTCTTGCCTTCGATGGCATCAATGACAGCCTGGTCAATGCCGGACAAGTCATTCTTGGAATCTTTTTTGTCGTCTTTGGACTCTGGAGGCTTCACAAATGCAGTAGCCAAATCCTTGCCAAAGCCG
>CBJLZK010000057.1:0-5939 GCA_966427515.1 uncultured bacterium
TTTTTGGAACAGCGTGAAACTCACGCTACTCCTATAGAGGCTCACTACGTCGGGCATAACGCCATGACAAATACTGTCGAATTCGGCGCCGAAGCCGCTGGCAAACCAGCCGAAGCCCGCGCCGGTGAAGCTGCTGCCGAGATCTACCGTTCCTTCTCGCCATTTAATGCCGAAAACACTCCAATGTATGGTTCCGAAGCCGAGCGTTTGGCTGCCGTAGAATCTGTCCGTGGCATTGCTAACCAGGCCCGCATGACCAACAAGTACCTAAACGGTAAGCACAAGCATTTGGGCCGTGAATTGGCCGCTGGCCGCATTACCCAGGACGAGCACGATGCCCAAGTTGGTGAGATTGCTGCAGTAATGGCTTTGACCAAGCCTGAGCAGCTACGCCAAGTAGGCGAAGCCCAGCGTGCCTCATTGGAGCGCCGCAAGAAGTCGGGCCAGATTAGCCCAGATGTCCAATTCGTGGATGTAACCTCCCGCCGTACCGAAAACGGCGTTGAGCTGGCCGGTATTGACGCTGTTGTAGCCAAGATGACTGGTGCTCGTAGCCAGGCCGAACTTGCTGCTAACGGTATGAGCCTAAAGCGCGAATTCTATAACGACCCAGAAGCCCTAAAGAAGGCTGTAGCCCGTCACGAAGCCCATCAGGCGAACCTAAACGTTCGCTCCATCGAAGCCGAACAGGCCCAAATCCGCCGCACCGTCGAACTCTTGGACGAAGACGCCAAAAAGCAGCGCGCCAAGTATGGCTTAGCTGCCTAAAACAAACCTAGCATTGATAGCCTTCATATTGTGTGTCTAGCGATATGTGCTACGCTAGATGCGTGAGTGAGATTCTATTTGATTCGTCGTTCTTTGCGGGTAACCGGGAACGGCTACGACAACTTTTTACGGGAACAGCGCCAATCGTCATTACTGCAAACGGCTTAGTGCAGCAGTCTAGTGACGAAGCCTATCCCTTTCATCAAGACCGTAACTTCTGGTATTTAACTGGCATTAATGAGCCAGGCCTTGTGCTGGTAATGGACAAAGGTAAGGAATACCTAATCGTGCCACCCCGAGAAGTGGTGCGCGAGCAGTTTGACGGCGCTATCGACTTTACCGAACTAAGCCGCCTGTCGGGCGTCCAGACCGTTTTGTTCGAAAAAGACGGCTGGAAGCAGTTGGAGGCTCGCCTCAAAAAAGTCCAGCACGTGGCCACGCTTGGAGCTAACCCTGCGTATATCGATTTTTTGGGCATGTACACCAACCCTGCACGCGCGGAACTGATCCAACGGATCAAGAAGTGCAACGACCAAATTGAACTTCTGGATTTGCGGACGCACTTATCACGCATGCGTATGGTCAAGCAGCCTGTTGAGCTGGAAGCTATTCAGCGGGCCATTGATATCTCTACCGAAACGCTCAAAGAGATCATCAGGCCAAAGCAACTGGCTAAGTACGCCTACGAATACGAGGTTGAGGCCGACCTGACCCGTGGCTTTAGGCGCCGCGGTGCAAATGGCCTGATGGGGCATGCCTTCCATCCTATTGCAGCCAGTGGCGAACGTGCCTGCACAATGCATCACATCGACAACAGCGCAGCGCTGGCATCTGGCGAACTTATGATTTTGGACGTTGGTGCCCAGTATAATTTTTATGCCTCAGACGTGGCGCGAACCGTGGTACTTGGCGAGCGTGTCAGCAAGCGGCAGCAGGCAGTCTATGATGCAGTACTCGAGGCCCAACAGTATGCGTTCTCGTTGCTTAAGCCTGGTACGCAGCTGCGTGCCTACGAAAAGCAAATGGAAGAGTTTGTAGGCGAGAAGTTACGTGAACTAGGTCTGATCAAGACCATCGACCGCGACCAAGTCAGGTTTTACTTCCCACATGCCACCTCGCACTTCTTGGGGCTAGATACGCACGATGCTGGTGATTACGACCATCCGCTTGAACCAGGTGTAGTATTGGCTGTAGAGCCAGGCATTTACATCCCTGACGAAAACATTGGTGTCCGTATCGAGGATGATGTAGTAATTACTGCCGACGGATGCGAAGTATTAAGTAGCCGTCTGCCAAAATCATTGCTATAATACGCTAAAGCTATGAAACAAGGTTTCCTTTACCGATTTTTGGTGCGTTGGCTAGTCTGTAGCCTGGGTCTCTGGATCGCCGCCGGCTTACTGGGTGGAAAGATCAATTATGGCGGTAGCTTTCAGGTAGTTATTTTTGCAGGTTTGCTCCTGGCTGTAGTTAACTCTATTGTCCGTCCTTTGGTGGTGATTTTGTCGTTGCCAGCCATTTTGTTCACGCTTGGCTTGTTCATGGTTGTCATCAACGGCTTGATGGTCTTTTTGGTAAGTTGGTTATACCATCCGTTGCATATCACTAGTTTTTGGTGGGCAGTGCTTGCCGGTATGATTATCGGACTGGTAAACTATCTAGTAACAGCTATTTTAGAGAATCGGGATAAATGAGTATTTATAACTGGATCACAATTGTCACAATGCTACTGATGAGTCTGCTCATCTTGATACAGACGCGCGGCGCCTCACTTGGTGCTGGCCTTGGTGGTGGTGCCGAAGTTAACACTGAGCGCCGGGGTACGGATAAGACTATCCACCAGATCACGATTGTTACTGCGATTGTTTTTGCGGCATCAATTATCTTAGGGATCGTTATTCCTAAGTAGTGTTATGATTTCACGCGCCTTTAAGCTTCGCTTCCGACGGCGCCTGCGAATGCGCAAGTTGCAGGTTGAGGAGTTTGGCCAACAGGCTGAGCTACAGTTAGAGCGTAACTTTTTTCGTCGCTTGGAGCGTTTGGCTCAAGTGCGGCGTTTTGTGACGACTTGGCTACTGTTAGTCTTTTTGATCGGCGGGTGTTTAGTAGCCCAGATTAACTCCTTGCACAGTTACTACCAGCGGGCCGCGTTTGTGCCTGGCGGTACGTTTACTGAAGGCATCTTAGGGACGTTCACCAACGCTAACCCGCTCTATGCGACTGGGCCAGTTGACGCTGCGGTGTCTAAGCTCCTGTTCGCCAGCTTGCTGACGTACGACCAAAATAATAATTTGACAGGTGATTTGGCTAAGGACTGGTCTGTTGATGCTACAGGCCGGGTCTATACCGTACACTTACGGCCACATTTAATTTGGCAGGATGGCCAGCCGTTAACTGCCGATGACGTGGTGTTTACCTATAATCTTATCGAAAATCCTGATGCCCGGTCTCCGTTAAATCCAAGCTGGCAGGGGATAGAAGTAACGGCAACTGACCCGCTAACGGTAACCTTTAAACTGCCAAACACGCTGAGCGCGTTCCCGTATTCCTTAACCAACGGCATCGTACCTCAACACATCCTAAAGGACGTCCCCATGACGGCACTACGCAGTGTGCCGTTTAATACCGTCAAACCAGTAGGGGCGGGGCCATTTAAGTTCAGTACGCTTGAAGTTACTGGTAACTCTGTCGATAACCGCCAAGAGCATGTGGCCCTTGACGCTTTTGCAGGGTACCACGCTGGCCAGCCCAAACTCGACAGGTTTGTGATTAACTCTTTCCGCAACCAGGATCTGATGGTGAAGAGTTTTAGGGCCCATAACGTCGACGCCATGGCAGGGTTTACGCAAGTTCCCTCGGCTCTCAAGAGTGACAAATCGGTAACCACCTACAATATGCCAATGACTGCAGCGGTAATGACTTTCTTTAAGACCACAGAACCACCATTCGACGACGTGAACGTGCGCCAAGCCCTGGTACGAGCTACCAATATCCCATCGGTCATCGAGGGCCTTGATTATCCTACCAGGCCGGTCCGTGAGCCACTATTACAGAATCAGCTAGCTTACAATCCAGCGTATCAGCAGGCAGGCTTTGACCTTAACGCTGCCAAGCAAATGCTTGACCAAGACGGCTGGGCGGTAGGCAAGGGTGGCATCCGTTACAAAGACGGCCAGCCTCTGACTTTCTCGCTGTACGCCCAAGATGACAGTGAGTATAGCTACGTGGCAAACACGCTCCAAAAGCAGTGGCGGGCTGCTGGCGTTGATGTTAAGGTGGTGCTTAACTCCGATACTGACTTTCAGGCTACGCTATCAAGCCACAATTACGACGCCTTATTATATGGTATTTCGATCGGCCAAGACCCTGACGTGTTTGTGTATTGGGACAGCAAATATGCCGACGTACGCGTCCAGAACCGTTTGAACTTCTCGGAGTATAAGTCCGGTACCGTCGACACAGCCCTGCAGGCAGGGCGTACCCGCACCGACCCGGTGCTCCGTGCTGTTAAATACCAACCGTTCCTGCAGTCGTGGCAAGCCGACGCGCCTGCCGTCGGGCTATACCAGCCACGATTCCTGTATATTACCCATGGCCAGATAGCAGGTGTGACCGAACACGTCATTAATAACGAGATCGACCGTTACGACAATGTGATTAATTGGATGGTCCGCGAAAAGAACGTTTCGCAAACCAGCCAATAGCCTGCTTGCTCAAAACAAACTTTTGCAGTACAATCACATCTGTTAGTTATCTGCGCGAGTGGCGGAATTGGTAGACGCGCTAGTTTCAGGTACTAGTGCCCGCAAGGGCGTGGAGGTTCAAGTCCTCTTTCGCGCACCACATAAAAAACACCTAAGAAATTAGGTGTTTTTTATGTGGTCTGGAGGGGATAGTGAAGCCCCTGTCTTTAGCCAACAACTTACCTTATGCTAAAGTATGTACGGTAAAAGGAGGTTCAGACACGATATGGCTATTCTAGAAATGGGGCCAGCGCTGTTAATGGCTACGCAAGAAGCTGGGCTTGAGATCACGGCATGGAAATGTCCGGCTGATGAAACGGGTGATACTGAATGTACATGGGACGCTTGTAATGGGGGCAATACTTGTGGCGGGGACAATGTCATTGTGCCCACGCCGATATTAAAAGAAGTAGTGCAAACTTGGGCGGACGGTGCTGGTACCACTCGGGAAGCCGTTGAAGATCCTAAGTCTTTGGCCCTAGACGAAGGTAGCCTGTGCGGAGGGGCACTCGCCCTCCAGCTTAAAGATTGCCCCAAGGCGAGTTGCCCTACGCCGCGAACCTGCGCACAATTTGGTTGTCTTGGATAAAGACTTGAGCCGGGAAAGGTCGTAAGCTGTAGTACAATGAACCGCATGAAATCTATCCAGCAAGACTATGTTATCAAGGCTTCTGTCAAAGAAGTATGGAAGGCTCTGACCGACGGGCCTACAGCCGAGCAATGGGGTGCCGCCCCAGCCAAAGTAGATGCCCGCGAGGGTGGTAAGTTCAGCTATTGGGATGGTGACATCCACGGTGTTTACACTAAGCTCATACCGCAACAGTTGATCGAGCAAGACTGGTATGGCCACGACAATTCGACATGGAAGTACACCGTGAGTTTCACGTTAGAAGGCGATGGCAAAACTACGACCGTCCATATGATCTACTCCGGTGATATTCTTGATGAGCAAAAGGATATTGCCGACTGGCGCGACTACTATTTTGATCCGATAAAGAAACTGTTGGAAAAGTAGTAGGGTCGGAGTCTAAATCGACCAGCTTCTTCTTGGTCTTAGACAGGTGCAGCCCGCTAGTCATCTTTCGCATTGCCTGGGTATTGTCCGCTTTAAAATCGTGGTAAGCTAAAATTATTCAGCTTATTATCAGGAGTACAGCATGCCAGAACACGACAGTGAACACCCCAAAAAATCAGAAAAAAAGCTAAGCTCTAACTGGTTCAAAAAACATAAGGTTATGACTGGTATACTCGCCTTTATAGCCTTGTGTGTCATTATCAACGCCCTGTCGCCAAGTAGTAAGGACAATCTTCAAAACACATCAGCGAAATCATCAGATTCGGGCAATACAAGTTCCGCTACTAGCCCGACTACGAGCAATAGCGGTACCTCGACCAAATCTACCACAAGCCCAAGTACTCAGCCGGCTT
>CBJLZK010000058.1:0-5894 GCA_966427515.1 uncultured bacterium
TTTATCACACCATACAAGACTTCCATTAGCGAAAAAGATCTGGAATTTAGCCAATGTGACTTTAACGTCGACGTCGTGTTGGCATTGGGTGTGCACAGCCAAGCCGAGCTAGACCAGGCTATTACCAGTCACGGCCGTATCCTGCATGACGCCACAGTCGTACCCCTGAATGTCAAACCGGGCGGGGAACTAGGCACCATCAACTGGCTTGATCCTAATGCGAGTAGCCTGAGTGAACTTGGCGTCCAACTGCTCGATATGCGCGACAAAAAGCTCGTCGACGGCCAAATCGCCACCGCAATGCTTACTGGTATTGTGGCCGAAACAGAGCGCTTTAGTAACTCCAAGACATCGCCTCAAACCATGAGCATCAGTGCCGAACTGATGGCCGAAGGCGCCAACCAGCAATTGGTTGCGACTAAGCTCGAAGAGCCTGTAGCACCACCACCAGCCCCATCTAAGCCGATAGCCCAAGAGGGCGAAGCGAAAGAAGGTGCCGAAGAGACTCCGCCCAAACCAGATGACGGTACCCTAGAGATTACGCACGAAGATAAAGGTGGGGAAGGTACCCCAGAAGCGCCTGCTGAGCAAAAACCCGAAGAACCAGCTGCCGAGCACGAGGAAAAGCCTGCCGAAGAAGAGCACCACGAGGAGCAATCCCAAGCTGAGCAAAAGCCCGAAGAACCCCAGGAAGTTCCCGAGGCCGAAAAGCCAGCTCCGCCACCACCAGCCCCAGAAGAACCTCACAACGCTCCAGCACCGCAAATTCATATCGACGAGCATGGCTCGCTGACGCCTCTTGAAGAGTTGTTGCCACCACCTAAGCCAAATGAACCACCGTCAATTAGCCATCACAACCAGGCTCCAAAGATGGTGCTTGAACCCCCAACACTCGGTGGTGCACTAACTGCTGCGGCAACACCAGGCTTTGGTGAACAAGAAGGTGGCGGCTTGGGCATGCCGCAAATGGAGGCCCTAGAAGCACCCGCATTGCCGTCTGCACCTAACCCAACCGTGCCTAACGGCCCTGTTGGCCGTACTATCATGCCTCCAACCGAGGATGAAACACCATCGGGTGGTGCGCAGCCTGCCGATAGTTTTCTGGTAGGTAACGGCTCAATGCCTACTACACATCATCCAGCTATTCCAGCCCCAACTATTGCCGAGCCGTCCCAGCCAACGCCGGCTGAGCCGGTTTCGTTGCCAGCTACGGATGCCGACGCTGATGCGGGTCGCACGCTAAGTGACCTAGAGAAAGATGTTCATAGCCCTCATATTGACGCAGCTGCTGCAGGCCCAATGGACTCGCCAGGCCCAGCTACAAATGACAATATTTTGCCTCCGCCAACTAATGACGGGCCGCAAATCCCTGTCTTGGCGCCTACCGACAACACACCGCCAGCCAGCCCTATGCCTAGTGACCTGGGTCAGGGTGCACCTGCTGCATCTGACAGTACTGCACCAGCGGACCAACCCGCTGCAGACGCGGCCAGCGCCGCACCAACTCCTGACGTCAACAGTGCCCGTGATGCTGTAGCCCAGGCAATTAACGGTTCCGCGTCGCCATCCCTTGACCCTATCGAGTCATTAAACGCCCAGCCAGTCAACTTGCCCATGGGCGGTAGTACTACGGATGCCAGCCAGCCAGCAGCTCCAGCTACTCCTGTACAGCCGTGGGTGCCACCCACAGAACCAACCCAAGAAGCTCCGGCAGCCCCTCAGGCAAGCACCGAGTTCAACCCGGCTGCAATGAATATCGAAACCGATAGTGATCCCGACGCTCCACCACCAGTGCCGCCTCCAATGATGCCGCCAACTAACCCTTACTAGGTAGCAGCAAACAGCAATAACACCTCTGGTATCTGTACTAGCGGTGTTATTGCCTGTATTCTATAGCTAATGAATGGTATTTTGCTTATCGATAAGCCCAAGGGCTGGACGTCCTTTGACGCTGTTAATAAAGTACGTCGGGTTATTCAGTACTCCGACCTCAATGTAACTGGTAAAAAACGTTTTCCTGTGGGCCATACTGGTACGCTTGACCCCTTGGCAACAGGGCTGTTGGTGCTACTGCTAGGCAAATACACCAAATTAGCACCCTCGCTTACCAAGCTGGATAAAACCTATGAGGTCACTATGTGCTTAGGCCAAACGAGTACTACCGGTGATGGTGAAGGCGAAAAAACTACAATTTCTGACCAAGTGCCCCCGGCTGAAGCGGTCGAACAAACTTTGCGCCAATTTGTGGGGGATACGATGCAGACCCCGCCAATCTATTCGGCGATCAAAATAAATGGCCAGCGTGCTTACAATCTTGCTAGGAAAGGGCACCAACCAGAGCTTGAAGCTCGGCCGGTGCATATTGCATACATAAAGGTAACAGATTATACATATCCGTACGTACGCTTTACTACTGAAGTGTCGAGTGGTACCTATATCCGTTCACTAGTCGAGGACGCCGGCAATGTATTAGGCACTGGTGCTTTCATGAGTGACCTTAGGCGGACCACGGTGGGGCAGTTTTCGATAGAACAAGCGATTACACCCGAAGACATCACGCCCGAGGCTATCCAAAAGTATGCGTTTGAGCTCCCTGAAGTTTTGCCTCAGGAATAAAGGTATAGGGGTTGTCTTGGGGCGGTATATCTGATAAAATACTCGAAGTATGATTACAAGTGAGAAAAAACAAGCAGTCGTAAAAGACTTGCAGAAGCACAAAACCGACACTGGTAGCGCTGCTGTTCAGGTTGGTATCGAGACTGAGCGCATTAAGGAGCTAACTGAGCACCTTAAGGTTAACAAGAAGGACTTTGCCGCACGCCGTGGCTTGCTCCAGCTTGTTGGTCAGCGCAAGCGCCACCTACAGTACATTGCCGCGCACGACGGTCAGGCATACCTTGACCTCATCAAGAAGCTCGGCATTCGTCGCTAGTTTCGTGCATAGACTACTGGTCTCGACCATCTGTCATGGACCGAGACCACAAGCTTGTGCACATTAAAAGCCTTCTAGAGTCGTATTAGCGGACAGGGGTCAGATATATAGCTCCCAGCAGCACAAGGGGTGTTTATATATTTGCACTGTGTCCACTACGTCTCCAATGGGGGCAAGAAAGGCGAATACAAACCCATAATGGAAATTATCAATCCTTACGGTAAGCCTATCGTATCTGTCGAAACAGACTTTTGCGGCCGCAAACTAAAACTAGAAGTTGGCCGCGTCGGTTTCCGTACAAGCGCATCAGTACTCGTAACTTACGGTGATACCGTCGTCCTTGGTACGGCCATGGTCAGTGACCAGCCGATCAGCATGGATTACTTCCCGCTTAGTATCGACTACGAAGAAAAGATGTACGCAGCCGGTAAGATCAGTGGTTCACGTTTTGTTAAGCGCGAAGGCAAGCCTTCTGACGAAGCAGTTTTGATTGGCCGCCTGATCGACCGTCCTATCCGTCCGCTGTGGCCTAAGGGCTACCGCCATGAAGTGCAGGGTGTTGCCACGGTTTTGAGCACTGACCCAGCTTTCCGTCCAGACATGGTGGCTATGATTGCCATGAGTACCGCCTTTATGCTGACTGGCGCTCCATTTGAAGGCCCCGTAGCTGGCGTACGTGTGGGTTATGACAAAGATGGCAAGCTTAGTGCTTTCTTAAGCGCAGAGGAGCTTAAGAACAACAAGCTCGATCTCGTAGTTGCAGGTACCGGTGAGGCCATTATGATGGTTGAAGCTGGCGCCAACGAAGTCAGTGAAGACGAAGTTGCTGAAGCCCTCAAGTTTGCTCACGAGCAAATCCAGCCAGCCATTGAACTGCAAAAGCAACTTGTAGAGAAGGTTGGCGTCACTCCTCAGGAGTACCAGCTCAGCCTGCCAAGCGAAGACATCCAGAGTGCTGTCAACGGATTCTTGGAAGGCAAGATGGGTGAAAAATTGCGCGCCCCTATGGCTGAACGCCACCAGCGCATGCACGTGCTGCGCAAGGAACTTATGGACCACTTTGCCGAAGAGCTCGGCGAAGAAGAATGGGCCAAGGTTAAGCAAAGTTACGATGACGCCTTTGCCAGCGCTGCCAACAAAGATGTCCGCAAGGGGATCCTAGAAGATGGCGTACGCCCTGACGGTCGTAACTTTACCGAAGTGCGCCCACTATCCAGCCAAGTTGGCTTTTTGCCACGGGCCCATGGTTCGAGCATCTTTACCCGCGGTCTGACCCAAGGTATGAACATCGTAACCTTGGCTCCAATGAGCTACGCACAGGTTGTGGACACTATGGAGCGCGACGAAGAAAAGCGCTACATGCACCACTACAACGCCCCTGGCTACACCGTTGGTGAAATCAAGCGCCTTGGTTCTCCTGGCCGCCGCGAGATCGGCCACTCAGCCTTAGCTGAACGCGCTGTGCTGCCAGTTATCCCAGACGTTGATGTATTCCCATACGCTATCCGCTCGGTCACCGAGATCATGAGCCAGAATGGTAGCACCAGTATGGCCGCTACTTGTTCGAGCGTGTTGGCACTGATGGACGCTGGCGTGCCGCTTAAGGCGCCAGTCAGTGGTATCGCCATGGGACTCATGAAGGAAGGTGACAAGGTTGTCATTTTGAGCGACATCGCTGACGCCGAAGACTTTGCAGGTGACATGGACTTTAAGGTGACTGGTACCTCAAAAGGCATTACTGCCTTACAGATGGACATGAAAGTACATGGTTTGCCAGTCGAGACCCTTAAGCAGGCGTTGATGCAGGGTAAAGAAGGCCGTGCTCACATCTTGGAGCACATGCTGTCTGTCCTGCCAGAACCACGCAAGGAACTGAGCCCGTATGCACCACGCGTCGAGAGCATCAAGATCAACCCAGACAAGATCCGCGAAGTAATTGGCAAGGGCGGTGAGACCATCCAGAAGATTACTGGTGAAACTGGTGCCGAAATCGACATCAAGGATGACGGTACGATTATGATCGCCAGCCCTGACGGTCCAAGCATCGAAAAGGCTAAGCAGTGGATCCTGAGCATAGTGGAAGAGCCAGAAGTTGGCAAAATCTACTACGACGTACCTGTAGTATCTGTAATGGACTTTGGCGCCTTTGTGCAGATCCTGCCAGGCAAGGACGGTTTGGTGCACGTTTCCGAAATGAAGGAAGAGCGTGTAAACAAGCCAAGTGATGTCGTCAAAGAAGGCGACAAGGTGACCGTCAAGTTGATAGCTATCGACGACCGTGGCCGTTTGCAGCTGAGTATGAAAGCTGCTCAGCGGGACCTAAACGATGGAAAAGCCCAGTAACAAACCCCAAGACCAACCACTTCCACCAGTTGCCCACCTGGCAATGATGGGAGTGGCCTTGGGCTTCTCCTACGCCGCTTTCTCGGTTGCAGTTGATAAAGGGAGCATCCTCCTGTACCTTACAGCACTGGCACTCTTTATCCTGGGTGTTAGGCACTTAGTACAGGCAGTGGCCAAAAAGAAGGGAAACCGTTAGATGGGTGACATAGCCAAAGACAAACAGGCGAGGCTTGACCAGATCAAGGCAGAGATTCTAAAGCATAATGTCTGCCCAGATTTGGCCGAGACTGCCACCCAGTTAGTATTTGGGGATGGCAATCCAAGTGCCGAAATCGTCTTTATTGGCGAAGCACCAGGCAAGAACGAGGATTTGCAGGGCAAGCCATTTGTTGGGGCTGCTGGAAAGTTCCTGAATGAAATGCTCGATGGAATTGGGCTTAAGCGTGAAGACGTGTACATTACCAACATCGTCAAATACCGTCCGCCTAACAACCGCGACCCGTTGCCCGACGAAAAGAAAGCCTTTTTGCCTTATTTGCAGGCCCAGCTAGAAGTAATTCAGCCTAAGCTTGTAGCGACCCTTGGCCGCCACAGCATGAACTGCTTCTTGCCGGATCTA
>CBJLZK010000059.1:0-5891 GCA_966427515.1 uncultured bacterium
ATAATAAATTCCGTGGCACCGTGGACTGTAGTGGACTTATAAATGTCTCTGTATGGAATGCGTACCACGTGAAGTTGGGAGGCGGCTGGGTGGCCTCAGACTCATCTGCTACTGGCTCAGGTCAGTTCCGCCAAATCTCCAAGAGCGAAATTCTACCTGGTGATATATTGATGAAATCCGGCGAGCATGTGGGTGTAGCCACTAAGGCGGGTGACGACGCCGCAAACTTTGCTGCTCACACCGAAAACGCACCATCCGCCGACCAGATTGGCCCGTCTAATGCTCCTGGTGAATTTCACACGTACTTTAGGTACATAGGAAAGGGATCTCACTAATGAACCGATCAATGATCAAACCTATAGCCGGACTCGTAATCGTAGTGGCTGTCGTCGTTGGCATAACCTTGGTGGTCAAAAACTTCATCCTCGGCGGCGCAGCCGTTAATACTACAGCCAGCCAAAAGCCCAGTACTACCCAGCAAATCCAACAGCAAGCCAGCAGCACCGATGGTACATCGCCTAATCCTGTATTTCCACAAGACGTTAAAGTTGACGACATCAAATACTTTGACGGACGAGCCTGGCTAGTAGCTAAGGTAGAGCAGGCAAGTGTGCCAGGCAATTTTGCCTATATTATCATGCAGCTCCAAAATGGCAGCTATCAAACTATAGCCGGCCCTGGCACCAGTTTCACCAGTGCTACGCTACCAAAAAGCACGCCACAAGATGTTTTAGATTATCTGAGTAGTTTATAGGGGGACGGTAGTGAACGATCAAATGATGCAATGGTACAACCAAGCCTCCTTCCAAACAGGAGACCCAGAAACCAAGAAGCGCACACGGTTAGTCGTGCTTATCGTCTTGGCTGGTCTCTTTATTTTTGTGGTTTGGGTTATTGTGGCGGCTATTATCGCCCGGCTGAATACCGGTATCTTGCATGTAGCGACTTCCAATAATGCCAGTGTCACCATACAACCAACCGAAGGACAACAGACCAAAATCGGCAAAGGCAACGACTTTAAGATAAGGGTTAAGCCGGGCAAATACGAAGTAGTCGCTACATTTGGCAGCTCATCAACATCAGCTGTAGTGAGCGTAGCTAAAGGCAAGGAAACCACACAGCAACTAAAATTGGTTAATGGCGGCTCTATCCAGGCCCTGGCTAACTATAGCGCCCAAAACATCTACGCTTCTGACAGTAATCTGTATTTTGTGAACACACTCGAAACACTGCTGTATACCATGCCAGTAGGTTCGTCTTCGGGGCGGGCCTACACCACATCGCTCAACCCTATATCCCAGGCCTACTGGCTGAGTCCGACCAGCCTGTATGCACAAGTAAATGGTGGCTGGCTGTACTACAACAATGGCAACCAGCAGAATATTATCTATAACGAAGAGCCGCCACTACCTAATTCGATTAGCTTTAACCCAGCAGGCGCTGCCGCTTTCACCACCAGTGGCAAAGAAGTACTCGAGATCACTTCAGCCGGTAGTGACCCTCAGCTAATTGGCCACACTAAGACCGATAACACCCAGACGACTATCGCTCCAAATGGCAATGTCTTAGTCTATAGCCCAAAGCATGATAACGCCGCCAAAACCGAGCCTACCCAGCTGATTATCAATGGTTCATCAACCCAACTATCATCAGAGCTAACAGGCATAATCAGCGCAGCTTGGAACGCCGACAGCACTAAGTTTATCTACACCACCCAGCAGGGCATTTACGTCTACGACACCAACACTAAGCAAAGTGAGCAAATTCTGACAGGTGAACCTACTGACCAGCTAAGCATCGCTTGGCTTAACAGCGACACCATCCTATACGCTAACTCCAAGACTGTTTGGCGACACACTCTAGGCAGCGACACCTCAACGGAAGTTGCAGCCTACTACGGCATCCTCAACAGCCAAAACTCATTCACGATTATGCCCGATGGCAACACCGTGTACTTTAGCACTGCCCCAGACAGGAGCCTTGGCGGGCAAATCTACAGGCTTGACCTAAGTGGCAAGACACCCAGCAGCCTTAAGGTTAATGCCAATACCGACGTAACCTACTTTGGCGACAGTGGTTTAGTAGACCATGGCATTACCGACGACCAAATGACCAACCTTAAATATGCTATTAACGACTATGCCCGTATTCTAAAGCTAACGCTGACCTCTGTGTCAATTGACGATACTTCGATCAACCACACACTACACCCAGACGATGCCAATATCCTGGAGTTCAACGTTAAACTTAACAACCAGCAAAGCTACCACGTTAAATTGTTGCAATACACAATCAGCCAAACGCGTATCTATATCTACGACACAGGCGGCAACCAGGTATATGACTCAGGTATGGTAAACGCCCTGAACGGCTAGCCTACGACTCTGGAGACAACGGAATAATATTACTACTGGTAAAATGATGTACCACCACGTCTGCATCAGTAGTAGTAATAAATGTCTGGTAATCAGCCACAAAACGGGTCAGGGCTTGGCGGCGCACCGTATCTAGTTCACTAAACACGTCATCTAGTAAAAGGATTGGCTTAACGCCGCGTACTTCTTCTAATAGTTGCAGCTCTAGGACCTTAAGCGCCAAGACCAATGTGCGTGTTTCGCCTCGAGAAGCACTTTCGGCAACTTCATGGCCATCAATTAAAACCTTTAGATCGTCACGGTGTGGCCCAGATGCAGTAAAGCCGCGCATAACATCAAGTTCCAGATTACCCTCAAGCTTGTGCAGTAAAGCCGTTTCGTAGTTATCAACCGCGAACTGCGTAGCATAGGCTAGTTCTATATTATTAAGCCGGCCAGACAGGGAGCCGTACAGGTCGTTGGCACGCTCTGCAAACCTTTCAATAAGCGCATAGCGCTCACGAACCATCTTGCCGCCCAACTCGCTCAAACGAACATTCCAAACGAACAGCTGCTCGGCCAGACCATGTGGATTCTTTTTGAGCAGGGCATTGCGCTGCGCAAGCACCCGTTTGTAGTGCTTACGAACGCTAGCATATCCAGGCTCGGTTTGTTCAATTAAATCGTCCAGAAACGTCCTACGTAGGTCTGGCGAGCCACTTAGTAACAGCAGGTGATTCGGCTCAAACAGCACAACTGGCAACGTCCTGGATTGGTGTAGGCGGGTAATAGTCTGGTCGTCAATTTCAAAGCTTTTGCTGACTGCTGGCTCGGTCTTGATTTTGACTATACGTTGGCCTGATGGGGTATCTGCGTCCAGTCTTGCCCAGCTTGTACTAAATTGCACAAGGTCGGCGTCCTTGACCTTATACGAACTGCCGCGCGCCAGCACAAGCACCGCCTCCAGCAAGTTAGTCTTGCCGCTGGCATTTGGCCCCACAATAATATTGACGCCTGGATCGATTTCGAACGAGGCGTCAGTATACGACCGAAAGTGCTGTAATCGGATGTCTGTGATCATCTATTACCTTATTGTACAGGGGTCTAAGACTTTAGGGGCATAACGATGTGCGTATAATCCTGGTTCTTGGGATCACGAATAACCGTAGGCTCAAGCTTGCCATTAAACGAAAAAGTGACATCGTCGCCGCTAAGCGCATGTAGTGCATCCAATAAGTACCTAGAATTAAGCGTAATAGTACCAGTGCCAGTAACCTTTGCATCGGCCGTTGCTGTGTTTTCGCCTAGCTGTGAGGCTACTGAGCGAATACTCACATTTTGTGCAGCCTCGTCGACGTTAATAGTGATACTGCCAGCGCTCTCGCGGGCAAAAAGGCTTGAGACTTTAGTGATATTCAAGAAATCACTACGCTTGAGATCTGCAGTTACGCCGAATGACTGAGGGATAAGCTTGCGGTAATCTGGGTACTTACCCTCGATTAATCGGGCAACAAGTTCTACGTCACCGACCCGGAACAAGACCTGCTGCTCGTCGCTCGTAACCTCAACATCGCCCTCAAAATCACCAAGGATACGCAAGAGGTCCTGCATGGCAGAACCTGGTACTAGCAACTCGATTGCTTCGGCGTTATCGGTCAGCTCTTTTTCGGCTAAGCGGTAGCTATCAGTAGCGGCCATATACAGCTTGCCTTCAAAGGTATGCAGCAGTACACCTGTTAGTACTGGACGTGATTCGTCAGCTGAAGCTGCCATAACTACTTGCTGGAGGCTTTTCTTTAGAAGAGCACCAGATACCGTCCATGACTTCCCGTTTTCGATTGCTGGCATAACAGGGAACTCTTCGGCAGACACACCATTAATAACTGACTGGTATTGGTCGGTGGCAATGTCTAGCTTGTAATCATCTAGGGCAAGGTTAATGACACCTGAGGGCAAACTACTTACAAAGTCCTGCATTAGACGGGCAGGGACGGTAATGGCACCATCTTCGGCCACCTTGGCACCAATATAATGGGTAATTGCGATATCCAGGTTGGTGGCTGCGATACTTAAACGATTATTAACAGTCTTAATTAAGACATTGGCTAGTACTGGAAGAGTACCGCGTGTGTTGGCTACGCGAGCTACGGTACCGAGCGCTTTATTCAGATTTTCCTGGGTGACCTGGAGCTTCATGGGATTTATCCTCTACCTATTATTAACTATTTATTAATTTATTTACTTTAGGTTCTTGTTATAGGCCCTGTGTACAACGTGGAAAACTGAGCGTTTAACAGATTGAGAAGGGCGCAGTTTTGGGTGGAAAAAGGTTGGGAAGGTTGGTGTGTAGAAATGGTGGAAAGGCTGGGGTTAGACACATACGATAGGGTTGCCTGTGGGGATGTTGCGTACAATTTGTGTTCATTTCCACTGCTTTTTAACACTGTATGCACCGTTTTTGCACAGGTATTACACATGGAGGCGTTCCTTGATTTGAGATATGGCTTCACGGAGTTCGGCATCAATCCTAACCTCCTTTTCGATCTTTTCGACGGAGTGGATGGCTGTGGTGTGGTCTTTGCGGCCAAGTTCACGGGCGATCTTGGGGAAGCTTAGATGTAGCTCGGAGCGGAGCATGTACATGGCGATCTGGCGCGGCACTACAATATCTTTGTCACGCTTAGGTCCCATAATATCTTCGATGGGAATTTGGAAATGCCTGGCGCAGCGTTCAATGATTTGTTTGGCGCTAATGTGCTTAGGCCGGGTTTGGGCGGTACCGAGTAGGCTAGTGGCGACGTTCATGTCCGGTGGCAGACCGCGCATTTCACAAAAGGCGAGTAGCTGGTTTAGGGCGCCTTCGAGCTCGCGGATGTTGGTCTGGATGTTGGTAGCCAGGTATTCAGCTACGTCGGTTGGCAATTCGGTTCCGTGCAGGTGGGCCTTGGTTTGTAGAATTGCGCAACGGGTTTCGAGGTCGGGGTTTTGCATGTCGATGCTCATACCCCAGGCAAAACGTGAGCGGAGGCGTTCTTCGAGTGGTGCAATTTCGCGAGGTGGCCGGTCGCTGCTCATAATAATCTGCTTATTGGCTTGATGTAGGGCATTAAAAGTGTGGAAGAACTCTTCTTGGACCTTTTCTTTGCCAGCCATAAACTGGATGTCGTCGATGATTAACACGTCGGCAGTGCGATAGTAATCAGTAAAGTCACTAATCTTTTTGTAGCGTAGCGCGTCTACGAACTCCTGCAGAAACTGTTCACTCGATACATATACGATATGGGCGCTAGGGTTCCGGAACAACACGGCATTGCCTACGGCCTGGATGAGGTGTGTCTTGCCAATACCTACGCCACCATACAAAAAGAGTGGGTTGTACTTAGTGCCTGGTTGTTGTGACACTGCTTGACAGGCGGCGTACGCAAGTTCGTTGCCGGAACCAACCACAAAACTCTCGAAGGTATACTTGTCGGTAAGGCCCAGGCGGTAGTTATGCGCCAGGCTGCTGGCTTGTGGACGGGCTGGCCTGTCCATGTT
>CBJLZK010000060.1:0-5866 GCA_966427515.1 uncultured bacterium
GGATGCAAATTTTAGAGACTTCGGCTCAAAAATTTGCATACCGCGCGTGAACGGTCACTTCAGAGGAAAATAGACGGCCAGGAACTTGCCGGTTATGTATAATGGTGGCATATGAGCGAACACTCCTTTATAAAACGCCGCTGGAAACTCCTAGTAAACATAGCGACGGTAGTAGCTCTGGTAGTCTTGGTTATCGCCATCAGGCACCAGTTAGTTGATACCTTCAAGAACCTTAAAGAGGTGAATGCCTGGTATGTGCTGTTGCTGATCCCGATCCAGGCGGCTAATTACCACTCGCAAACTAAGCTGTACCAGGGGCTATTCAACATTGTTGGCAACAAGCTCAAATATTGGCCGCTGTACAAGGCTTCGCTGGAGCTTAATTTTGTAAACTCGGTATTCCCGAGTGGCGGTGTATCGGGTATTTCGTATTTTGGCGTGAGGATGCGCAACGACGAGATTACTGGCAGCCGGGCGACGTTGATCCACATTATGAAGCTAGCACTCTTGTTACTGTCGTTCGAAGTATTGCTGATCGTGGGCCTGCTGGTACTGGCCATAGGCGGCAAGGCTAACAACTTTGTTATCTTGGTGACGAGCTCGATTACGACGCTGATGGTGGTAGGGACGTTTGCCTTCGTGAACATTGTGGGCAGCCAACGCCGTATTAGTGCCACAATGACTTTTTTGACCCGCACCATAAACCGTGTTTTGCATTTCTTTTTGCCAAAATCCCCCGAGACTATCCGTGTGGCCCGCGTGCAGCAGGTCTTTGAAGAACTGCACCACAACTACAAGCTGATCGAATCGCGTTGGGAAGACCTGAAGTGGCCGTTCTTTTGGGCGTTCATGGCCAACCTGACCGAAGTGCTCTCGATTTATGTTGTGTATGTAGCTTTTGGTGAATGGGTAAATATTGGCGCCGTTATTTTGGCGTATTCGGTAGCTAACTTTGCCGGCATGGTGTCGGTGATGCCTGGCGGCGTGGGTATTTACGAAGCTCTGATGACAGGTGTGTTGGTGGCCTCTGGTGTGCCAGCCGCCCTCAGCCTGCCTGTAACCGTGATGTACCGCGTGCTGAACACTATTATCCAGTTGCCTCCAGGCTATGCGCTGTACCACAACACCTTGCACAGGAACCACAACGCCCCCAAGGAGATAGATATTCCCGATGAGCCCAGACATAACGTTTAGTGTCAGCGAATTTGTCGCCGTCCTTAACCAGACGCTCGAATACGCATATCCCAGCGTCGTAGTGACAGGTGAGCTTGCAAATTTTAGGGTTAGCAAAAACCGTTGGGTATACTTTGACCTAAAAGACGAGGGCGCAACTGTGCGGTTTTTTGGCACCGTGTACATGCTGCCTGGGCCGCTAGAGGACGGCATGATGGTAGCCGTGCGTGGCACACCCAGGCTGCATCCACAATACGGATTTAGCGTGACAGCGCAAACCATCCAGCCAGTTGGGGAGGGCTCAATCAAGAAAGCCGCCAAACTGCTCGAAGCCAAGTTAGCCGCCGAAGGCTTGTTTGACCCCGAGCGCAAACGTCCGCTGCCATACCCACCGGCGCATATTGGTTTGATTACCTCGGGCGAATCAGCTGCCTACCGCGACTTTATCAAGATTATTAATGCCAGGTGGGGTGGTTTGCAGATCACATTGATTGACGTGCAAGTGCAGGGCGAGGCTTCGCCGCTGCAAGTGGTACGTGCCATCGAACAATTCAACAGTTTGGCAGTACCGCCCGAAGTGCTGGTCATTACCCGCGGTGGTGGTAGTGCCGAGGATCTGCAGGCGTTTAGCACCGAGCAAGTTACCATGGCTGTGGCCGCGAGCCGTATTCCGACCTTGGTGGCAATTGGCCACGAGGTGGATATTAGTCTAGCCGAACTAGCAGCTGACCAACGTGCCAGTACCCCTAGCAATGCCGCCGAATTATTAGTGCCTGATCGTAAGGCGCTGCTGGCACATTTGCGCACACACAAGGAGCGCTTGGCGCATTTTGCTGAACGCGCGGTCCACGACGCTCATCAAGCTTTGCGTCTTGAGCGTGAGAACCTGCGCGGCAGCGTGGAGCAACTCGTCGGGCAAGTCCGCCAGCAATTATCATTGCGTCACCAATTGCTTGCAGCCTATGACCCGCAAGCGGCGTTGACCCGTGGTTACGCCCTGGTTAGGAAGGGCCGGCAGTATATCCGCAGCGGACATGACGTAGCCGAAAACGATGAGCTCCAGATACGTCTGAGCGACGCCGAGCTGACAACGCTCGTCAAACACATTACAATGAAAGAGGAGAAAAAAGATGCCGGAACGCAGCAAAGATTACCAAGCGCTTAGCCTAGAGCTAGATGAAGTCCTGGCAAAGTTGCAACAACCCAATATCCAGGTGGATGAAGCAGTCAAGCTCTACGAGCAGGGTCTTGGCTTGATTGAACAGCTCGAAAAACATTTGCAAGAGGCCGAAAACAAGATCGAGCAGCTTAAGCTAGCTGCCGGTTCATCGGCAGAAGGATAGGGGACAATATGTTCTTTTGGATTTTGATGATACTAATCGTTATCATCTTGGTTTTTGGGTTCGTGGTTTTTGTGGGCCCGCCCTATTTGCCAACCATGCGCAAGCAAGTTGATGCAGCGCTGGACCTGCTCGGCCTTGAAGAAGGGCAGACGTTGCTGGAACTTGGCTCTGGTGATGGCCGTGTGATGCTGGCGGCAGCTAAACGCGGGATCAAGGTGGTAGGCATAGAGCTCAACCCTGCACTGGTGGTAGTTTCATACATTGTGACGTTCCGCTACCGCAGCCAGGTTCGTATTGTGTGGGGCAGTTACTGGGGCGCGCCATGGCCGCGTGCTGATGCTATCTTTACCTTTATGCTGCCGCGCTACATGCACAAGCTGGACGAGCGGGTCCAGAAGTGGCGCCCAGACACGCCAACCAAGCTTGCAAGCTTTGCGTTTGCTATTCCAGGCAAAGAACCTGTGGCCGAAAAGGCGGGTGTATTCCTGTACGAATACAAATAATGCTTGTGTTTGATGTGTAATTTACGCTATGATTGGCAATATGAATAAGCTTTCTCAACGTGGTGCAATTAATATATTGCTCATACCTTTGATTCTTGTCGTTTTGTTCTTTTTTGGCTCTCTGGGATTTGGCTTTTGGGCTTTTTCGCAGCGCAACCACTACAAAGACCACAGTGACCAAGAAGTAGCAGCAGCAGTTCAGGCTGCTGTCGCCCAACAGAAGCAAACAGATGCTAGCAACTACGCCGAGCAAGCCAAGAAGCCGTACAACACCTACATTGGCCCATCTGCCTTTGGTAACATCACTGTGAACTATCCAAAGACCTGGAGTTCTTACGTTATCGAGACTGCCAGCGGCGGCAACCCTATTAGCGGTTACTTTATGCCTAACACTGTGCCGAGCGTAACTGACCCCAACAACTCATTTGCATTGCGCATGGAACTAGTACAAACGCCATATGATACCGTTTTGCAGCAATTCCAAGCTGCGCTAACGATTGGCAAGGTAACCATCCAGCCTTACACATTGCCTAAGGTGCCTAGCGTCGTCGGTTCACGTGTCGAAGGGCAGATTACACCTACTAAGCAAGGTACTATGGTGGTGTTGCCACTACGCAACATGACCCTCAAGATTTGGACTGAGTCTAACGACTTCAAGGGCGACCTAGACACCGCTGTCCTACCTAACTTCTCCTTTGTGCCGTAGAACCCTAGCTTAAGGAACAAAGAACACCTGACATATGTAATTTGAGTGTGCGTTACGCGCGGGGCGCTTTAGCGCTCCGGCTGCACTACGCTGGACCCACTCAAATTACATATGTCAGGTGTTCTTTGTCATAATCTAGGTGTTATACTGGTTCAAGAAGTAAGCGAGGGGATAGCGGTGCAGGAGGATAGCGCCACACAATCACAGGAAGCAACTCAGCTTCTAAGGTCTGTTGCAGAGCAGCTCAAGACGCCGTTGTCGACGATTGCACGCCAGGCGGAGCTGGGACAGCTGACTGGCGATGTGCAGCTTACGGACTTGGCAGCTATCAGGACGCATGCAGCCGCAGCGCTTACATTGGTGGATAGTTACTTGCTGGGTCTGCAATTACTTCGTGACCAAGCAGCATTAGCACTAGAGCCTGTTTCGGTATCGTCATTGTTGGTAGATACGGCGCATCAACTGGATGGGCTGGCCAAGCAATATAACACTGGGTTGGAATTGCGGATTGCCGGCCGGTACGAACCTGTTATGGCTCACTCGGCGGGCTTGCGCTCGGCGTTATTGTCGCTGGGCTATGCACTACTAGAAGGCTACCCTATGCCAAAGGGGAGCAGTCTGACGCTGGCCGTGCACAAGACGCCTCATGGCATCGTTACGGGCGTTTATGGCAATTATGAACGTCTCAGCACCGAGGCCTGGAACAAGGCGTTAGAGCTACAGGGCAAGGCACCACGTCCGTTTAGCGCGCTCAGTGGCAACGGGGCGGGTTTGTTTGTAGCCAACACTATCCTCAGGGCTATGCAGACCAAGTTACGAGTAGGAAAGCACCTCAACCAGCACGGTTTGGCAACGACTTTGCAGCCTAGTCAACAACTAAGTTTTGTATAATTTTTGTACTCATGGCAAACGTATTATTAATCGAACCTGACCACGCTTTGGCGCGTACATATGTGCAAGCCATGGAGCACGCCGGGCACCAAGTGACTCATGTGGTGGCCGCGCAGGACGCCATACATACCGCCGACGAGTCCAAGCCAGATATCGTGGTGTTAGAGTTGCGCCTCGCCGTTCATGACGGCATAGAATTCCTGCATGAATTCCGTTCGTACAGCGAATGGCAACAGATACCGGTGGTGGTTAATACTCATTTGGAGCCATCGGTGGTAGCTGCCGTACGTGAGGCGCTAGAACGCGACTTTGGCGTTGTTGCTTGTTTGTACAAGCCGGTAACCAGCTTGCAACAACTGCTCTCGGTGGTTAAGCAACAGGTTATGCCGGCATGAACCAACTTGTAACCAAGGCGATAGTACTCAACCGCACCGATTACGGCGAGGCCGACAGAATCCTGACGCTGCTGACTCCTGACTACGGCAAGTTGACCCTTATGGCCAAAGGCGTGCGTCGCGTGAAGTCCAAACTAGCCGGCGGCATCGAGCTCTTCAGCGTGAGTGAAATCACATTCATTAAGGGCAGGGGAGAGGTTGGTACTCTGGTATCGACGCGGTTGGGCAAGCACTACGAACACATAGTAGGGGACTTGGACCGTACCATGCTGGCGTACGAGCTCATGAAGCAGCTCAACAAAGTTACTGAGTCGGAAGTGGAGGCAGACTACTTTGACCTCTTGCGTGACGCCTTAGAGGCGTTGGATGACTTTAGCGTCTCGCTTACCCTGATCCGATTTTGGTTTAGCGCCCAACTGCTGCGTTTGAGCGGACAGGGACCCAATTTGCAAACCGACGAAAATGGCCAAACGTTGTCCTCGGAACAACAATACACCTTTGACTTTGAGCATATGGGCTTTATGGCTGCACCACGGGGCATGTTCGACGCCAACCATATCAAGTTTTTACGTTTAGCTTTTGCTGGGCACTCGGCCGTGGCCTTGGCGAAAGTGCAGGGTGGTTCGCGCTTGGCCGAAGACTGCTCGGCAATGCTCCACCACCTGATGCAACTCGCATTTTAACAGTGGTTAGGGTATAATTCGTCCCATATGAAAACACTCATAGCCAAGACTGGTTACGGATCGGTACGCTTCGGCGGTGGCTTCGGCCTGCTTTAGATTTCTTTTTGCATCCATAAAACCAGTTAAGACTTGAAAGGTAAAACAATGAGTGAAGTATCTCTAGAAGAAATTG
>CBJLZK010000061.1:0-5854 GCA_966427515.1 uncultured bacterium
GTCACCGATATTTAGTGAGGCTGCACGCAGAGCTTGGTCTGTAGCCATGCGGTTGCCACCGTAACTAGGCACAATGACACCCAACCCTGTGCGGTTTTGGCCCACTGTGTGGTTAATTGATCCTGCTACGCTCTGATCAGGACGTTGGGTCAGAAGACCTACACCAAGATCAAGCAATCTTTCAGATTGTGCCAGAGTTGGCTCAAAACCGTTCGCATCAACCGTTGCCACCACCGACAGTTTGCCGGCGAACTGCTGCGCGTTAATACTCTCGGCAGTGCGGATAACCCGCTCAGCAAGCTGCTTGCCATTTAGCTTGCGCAGAGCCTTGTGTACTGGGCGGCCCTGGATAATCGCCAGGGTAGGGAGCTCTTCGATATCGATGGCAGCAACTTGGGCGGCACGGTCTTCCAAGGACTGTGCTACGGCGGGACCGTTCTTCATAACAGCGTGACCAATAAAACGTGGCCCCAGCAAGGCGCGTGGGTCAATAAGATGAGGATACTTCTCTGACGGGCTCTTCATATCGATGTAAATTATATCATTTTTTATAGTTCTTGTCTATATTGGCCTCTGTAAGTTACAATAAGTAGCATCGTGAAGAAAAAGTCCGCCAACAAGCCAAAACTCATCTCTAACCGCCGCGCCCGCCACGACTACGAACTGGGCGACAACCTGACGGTTGGCATTGTGCTGTCCGGCGCCGAAACCAAAGCCTTGCGCATGGGCCACGGACACTTGCGCGGCGCGTACGTGACCATCAAGGACGGCGAACTGTGGATGATTAACTCCACTATTGTGGGCACCAACGGCATTAGGATTCCCGAAAACGAACAAACCCGTTCCCGAAAACTACTCGCCGGCAAGCGCGAAATCGAACACCTACAAGAAGCCAAACAGCAGGGCAGGACCATCGTACCCCTAGAGGTTTTAACTGGTACCCGCTACATCAAGGTCAAGGTTGCTATCGGTAAAGGCCGCAAGAACTACGACAAACGCCAAGCCATCAAATCGCGTGATGAAGCCCGCCACATGAGCGCTGTAATCAAAAAAAGCCTGAGCCGCTAACGATCTTACCCTAAACTACGCAGCCGCAAATTGCAGCGTTCGGTCCCAGCCCTCGATAATACTCTGCACCCTGGAGCTAGAGATCGTCATCTTGACAGTCTGGGTATCACCAAATTGTGGGTATGCTTCTATAGCGCCGTCATTGACCACGGCGCCATCCAGATATACCACATCCCGAAGGTCAGGGTGCAGCTCAACCCGATCCGGCCAGTCATCGGGCACAACCAGCGGCTCACGGCTAATATTATCAATGGCATACCGGCCAAGCCGGCTTCGGGTCAGTCGGGCCGTTCCCAGCGCATATACATACTTAAGGGTTGCGGGGCTAGGGACGGGTATTTTCTTGAGGACGCCAGGATTAGAGCCGGGTACTTTATTGTGGGTGGCAGGGTTGGGGGCGAGCGTCCCCTTGAGGCCATGAATAATAGCAAAGGCTTCCGTGTTATTTATCCATAAAGGCGAGCAGCACAAACCAGCCCGGTAAGACATCCATTCTGGTTGGTCTGATTCTGGAATACCAAAACCTCTTACATTTGAGACCGTGCCCGCAAGGTCTACCTCGCCAACCAAGAAGGAGAAGTCCCAGCCATTGGGCCGAAAGGCAACTTCGAAGTTATTATTCTCTAGTTGGTAAAACGGGTTTGTGTTTTTGCCGGGGATAAGCTTGTACCCATCCAATGTAACCGGCGCAAGCGTATCGTATTTGAATTCAAGATACTGCGTGTCAGGGAATTTACCGTCCAACATATCACGTTTAGTGGTAAAGGCTACAGCTGGGAATGGCTCATGATTGCCATTGGCCAATGCCACACGAGTAAGACACTTAATGACGAGCTGATCAAGGGGATCCCGGTTTTGCCCGTCCTCGCCCAGCCAAATACCCATTTCGTGAACCCTCTCGTCTTCCAGCGTGTCGCCACCATGTGGCGTCCAAAGGGTTCGTGACGGTACTACGATACCCTTCTTATCCACGACGATAAATTTCGTTGCGCCCTCGTCTGGAGCACCATACTCGGCGCCCTTTTGCACGTCTCTTCCCTCGAGCCCAGTTAAGCCATTGCCCAGGTCTATTGCGGCAGCATTATAAAAGCCAAAGGGCAGACCAATATCCTCCAGAGTCACCCCCTCAGAAATTGTCCGTATCATAGGACTACTATTATGATACTTTCCACCAAACACGTCAATATCATTAACGCCGGTGACTGCGGTTGTCATCTGTGCCCAGCAACAAACCAGCCCATATTTTCACGACTTTCACAGCCAACCTTGAACTCTTCTGAAGAATTGGTATAATTACCTCTAGCTTACGTGGTGCTTTTTAATTTGGCCCTGTAGCTACCTGTACCTTTAAAATGTACTCATGGATAACTCCCTGGTATGCCAATTATTCCTCACCCCGTCGTTGGAGTGAGCGATACCTAACTCCGCGGAAGGTATGGTGAAATGCGCGCGGGAGCGCATTGCATGAATAGGCGATATTCCGGGGTAGCTCAGCGGTAGAGCGGGTGGCTGTTAACCACTAGGTCGCTGGTTCGAATCCAGTCCCCGGAGCCAGGGAATTGTTCATGAGACATTTTTGTAGAAACCGTTCGTGCAAGTCACGGACGGTTTTTTGTTTGTGCAGGCCCATTCTATAGTTGTGCTAAAACCTAGATAAGATAAGCCCCGCGTAAGCAACCAGAACCGCTAGGGTAAACACTAGCATTTTTCTACGAAAGCGTTTATCGCGTAATCCGCTCCGTAGCGCAGCGAGCAGGGTATACGCCCAACTAAACTCAAAAGATAAAATCGTTAGCGAGGCAAAAATGGAAATTGATCCGACCTCGAATACTGCTAAGGGTGTAAACATAGCAATCACGCCAACAGGGAGTAGCAAAAATGCAAGTCCCACCAAGAGGTAACGTATAACATGGGGCAATTGTTTATACGCTTTCCGTTTGCGCTCCCAACTCTTAAGCAGATCTGCCATTTTGGGTTTTCTCGGCACGTTTTAAGAAATCAAGAGCATGGGCTTGCGCCTTTGATGCTTCCTGGCTGAGCCAAAAAGATAGGTGGTCACCGCCTTCTATCCAGTATTTTTCGGCATCCTTGATATGTTCATAGGCACGCACGCCGTCGTAAAACTTTACGTCTGCATCAAGAGTGCCATGAATGACAAGTGTTGGGCGCGTAATTTTATCGAAAGGGAGTGGTTTCATACTACGAAACTGCTTCATGTCGTTAACATTACCAGCTTTGCGTGTTGAATAGGGGTACATCGTATCGATGATGCCGCGCATAAACGCTAACTTTTCGGGTGAATGCAGAACATGATCGACATATGGCTTTAACTTGTCTTTCGGTAGGTACCCAATGCCACCAAGTGCGGTCGACAGGAAGGGCTTAGTGAATTTATCCATAAAAAAGCGCATTGCCTTTTGGCCCGGTGTGCTCATAGCGACGACTTCACCGACAGCGTTCACTGTCTCGGGCATAACATAATCGCCGCTAACGCTCGAGATTGTAAGGAGCGCGATAGTACGTTCGGGGTATTTAGCAGCAAAGATATACGCTGCTGGCCCGCCAGCCGAGAGCGAGGTGATGATTACCTTCTTGATATCTAGAGCATCTAGCAGGGCAGCTAATAGATCAGCTTGCTCTTCGAATGTTTCGCCACTTGCAAGTGGCGTGCCTAAATATCCAGGCCGGGAAGAACTCAAAACACGATAGCATTTTTGGGCGAGCCAGTCATTTATAAGGCGCCCTTGGTCAACGCCACCCAGTCCGGCATGCACTGCCAGCACGACAGGCCCATTGCCATTTGTTAGATCGTATTCAACCTTACCCTTAGTGGTTTCAATAACATGTGGTTCGATGATAATACCTGGAATAACCTGGTGTTTACTCATGACTGTTTTTAGTCTCCGCTTCGTATGTTTCCATAAATTGTTCCATAGCGTCATACATTTTAATATTGCAAATACGGTAATACATTTGCTGGCCAGACTTACGGACCTTGACGGCATCAACTTCCTTAAGTACTCGCAAGTGCTGTGAGATAGTGGGTTGGGCCAAATCAAAGTTCTTGGCGATATCTGTAACGGTCATTTCGCCTTGCTTACGGAGCAATTCCAAAATATGCTGACGGGTTGCGTCGGCCAACGCTTTAAAGACATGAGAGAAATACTCTACTTCTGACTTATTCATAGGTATATTGTAATACATCTATATATCTTACGCAAGGCTTTTCTAGATTAAGGATTCGTTCTATCGTGTCTCGTTAGTCTAGGAGTAAGAGCGTCTGCGCTTTCAGGTGTAGCCCGCGGTCAGGATCTACTTTCTAGCTTTTTGAGGTAGCTTGTAGATACCAAAGTAGGCAAAAAGCGTGACAGCAACGACACGCAGTAAAATATTGCCCCAAATTAATGCATCCAAGCCCTGGGTGTATGCGTACACCTCAATGATAGCCGTTGACCCATGCAAAGTAATGAATGACCAGGCTACAGTGCGCAGTGCCAAATCATCTGTGAACTTACATGCGCCAAATGAGACGGCAGCAATACACAGCTCAGCCGTGCCAAGGAGGTATGGTACCAAATAGGCGGAAGACGGTAGGCTTATGCCCACAACACCGGGGATAAGGTTAGGGCCAATGACCAGCACAATTCCTGCTGCAAGTGTTACGAGACCATGCAAAAAGAAGAGGGTCTTAAGGTTGATGAGTTGCGAAAGCTTTTTGTTCATTTTTGTAGTTACCTTCCTAATTTTCAATCATAGCAGTGTAACCGAAAAAATAAACATACGGCTAAGCATTTTAGTTTTATTCAGAACTGCACGTGTATGTCACTGACAATTAATTTGCAAGTTGAAGATTTGCCTTCGACTAATTATGATTTTGATGCTATTTTTATCTGATGAGTCGTGAGATTTGGCAGGCTAGCTGTTTTGAACAAAACTTCACAGGGAGTGAAGGCCCGTTTTTAGCACCCGGATTAGTCGACGAAGCTACAGCTTGGGAGTTATTCCAGCAGTCGCATCACCGTAATTTTGACCAGTTTGTTGCCGATCGGGCAATGACTGTTATGTCGTTCCAGGAGGAACTCCACGACATTGTACCTAGAGCCCACGACCGTTTGCGCACTGGTATGCAACTAGGCGTTGACCAAGGTTTTGTCCCAGCGTATGCGCTCGACCGCCTAGCACCTGCTTTTAGGCAAACAGCTATCCAAGTTGTCGACCAACATCTACTGGGCGAAGACCTTGCAGTCTACCAACAAACTACCGATATCATGCGGATAGGAACTGATGCGGCAGATTACGACCCGGAGCAAACCATTATTCACGAGATTGGTGGGCACAAGGTATCCGGAGGAACATTCAAGCTACAACCTGATGGCACTATTACCAGAGTAAGACGCGGCTTTGTGAACCACGAAGCAGGCGTCGTAGAATCAGGGCGGCACTACGCGTTGGACGAAGCCATCCAGCACCATTTAGCCTTATCTTATCAGTATGGCCAGTTCGATATTCTGGACCCGGATATGCGTTCCGACTATGACACTTCCTATTACGAGCACCGTAAACTACTTTCAGCTTTCGTTTTATGCTCAGGAGGACTTATCGATCTCCGGGCTATTACCCGTAGTTCATTTGAGGACTCCGACGCGACAAACACTGTCACCACCGATAGGCGCACGATGGTCACTCAATCACGGGCTGCGTACGGACCTGGCGCTTACTTTAAGTTCGACCTCTTGTCTGAGGGCATAGATTTTGAAGATTGTACGGCCGAAGAATTAGCTATACA
>CBJLZK010000062.1:0-5842 GCA_966427515.1 uncultured bacterium
CCGCCGTCAGAGCTTCGATAATGCCCAGGGCAGGCGCCTCGCGGATATCATCAGTGTCGGGCTTAAAGGCTAACCCCCACAATGCTAACGTCTTGCCCTTTACGTTGTTGCCAAAATATTCCAGGACTTTGTCGGTCAGGACACGTTGCTGCTCTTGGTTGTGCTGGATAACGGAGCGGAGCAAATCAAAGTCATACCCAAACTCACTCGCTGTGTGCATCAAAGCCTGTACATCCTTAGGGAAACAGCTACCGCCGTAGCCGATACCAGGGTAGAGGAACCGGTGGCCAATACGCTCGTCACTCCCAACACCCATGCGCACAGAGTCTACGTCAGCACCAACGCGCTCACAGAGGTTTGCGATCTGGTTCATAAAGGTAATCTTCATTGCCAAAAACGAGTTCGCTGCATATTTGGTGAGTTCCGCGGAACGCTCATTCATAAACAGTAAGGGATGCGTGTCACCAACGACAGGGGCATACAACTCCTCCATAACGATGCGGGCTTCTTCGGAACTAGTGCCAATCACTACACGGTTAGGGCTCATAAAGTCAGCGACGGCAAAGCCTTCACGCAAGAATTCAGGATTAGAAACGACATCAAACGGTACGGTAGCCTTGGCGGCAATGCGCCCGCGAACTTGTTCGGCAGTACCCACCGGCACCGTGCTCTTGTCGACGACAACAGTATAGCGATTAAGGAGTGGACCTAGGTCTTCGGCAACGTCCAACACGTATGATAAGTCGGCAGAGCCATCATCGCCTGGCGGCGTCGGCAATGCCAAAAAAATAACTTCTGCGTCAGCTACAGCAGTAGCAAGATCGGTCGTAAAGTGCAGGCGGCCGGCTGTAATGTTTTTGCTAAATAAATCCTCTAGGCCTGGTTCGTAAATTGGTATTTGGCCATCCTGCATGGCCTTCACTTTGGCAGTATCGATATCTACACAGGTAACGTCATTGTTTAATTCGGCGAAACAAGTACCAGTCACTAGTCCGACGTACCCGGTCCCCACTATAACTACTTTTCTCATAACCCCCACATTAAACCATGGAGCTGAGAATTACACCAAAATTGTTCACTATTCCCCAGCCTGGTCTCAGCCTGATCTGTTAAACAGATGGTATAATAGCCGCATAAGTCAGGAAGGTTTTATGAAAGTCGTCGTGCAGATTCCTTGTTTAAACGAGGAACAAACATTGCCCTTGGTACTCAAGAGCATACCCAAAAAAATCAAAGGGGTGGATTCGATTGAAGTATTAATCATCGACGACGGCTCGACCGACAAAACCGTTGACGTTGCTAAAAAGCTGGGCGTAAAGCATTTTGTTTTTCATCCCCAACGCAAAGGCCTAGCCAAATCCTGGCATGACGGTATCCTAAAAGCTCTTGAACTAGGTGCTGACATCATTGTTAACACTGACGGCGACAACCAGTACCCTCAGGAACGTATTAGTGACCTAGTGCAACCAATCATCGAAGGGAAGGCTGACATGGTTATTGCCGACCGCCAAGTCCAAACCATCAAGCACTTTTCCCCTATCAAGAAGTTAATGCAAAAAATCGGCACTGTCGTACTTAACCTTGCGGCAGGCACCAAAATACCTGATGCGCCAAGTGGCTTCCGTGCCTACAGCCGCGACGCAGCCATGCGCCTTAATGTCGTTACGCGGTTTAGCTACGCCATGGAGACTCTGATCCAAGCCGGCAACCTCAACCTTAGCATTGCGACAGTACCAGTAATTACCAACCCTAAAACCCGTGAATCACGTTTATTCAAAAACAACTGGGAACACATCAGGAAGTCGGGCACTACCATCATCCGTGCCTTTATTATGTACAAGCCGGCAGTGCTCTTTGTGTCGCTCGGCACGTTCTTGGGCTTGCTTGGGTTATTCCCATTCGGCCGTTTTGTGTACTTCTTTATTTTCCAGCATGCCCAAAGCCGCGGGCATATTCAATCGCTACTTTTGGGCGCCGTACTACTGGTAGGTGCCTTCGTATCGTTTGCCCTGGGCGTAATTGCGGACCTTATCCGTATCAACCGCACCCTTATCGAACAAACTATCGAGCAGAACCGCCATAGCCGCTTCGATAAAAGATAGCTAGTTTATTTATGTTTACTACCGATCGTAATTGGTTTCAGTACCTTTTGCGCGGCATTGTTGACCTTATTGGCTGTTGAATTTGGCCAGTACCATGTCGAATCGCTACGTAGAATAAAGGTAAAGACACCGCCGCCCTGGAGTAATAGCAATACTGCAGCGGCAGCCAGATAGGGCTTGTAGCGTTCAACCTTAAAGTGCACCAGGGTCAACTTGATGCCGCGTCCCAGCGCCACTACTACGAGCGGCATAACTGGCAGCAAATACCTGCCGTTGATAGCCACTGGCTGCCCAACCCGGTTGTAATCAGAAAAACCGTTGAGGAACAATGCCATCACATAGCCCACAAAAATTGCCACGCCAAGGGTAACGTAAGGGTCGTGCCTAAAGATCTTGCGCCACCACCAGATAACTGTCACCAACGACACGCCAAGTAAAATGGCTACAACGCTCGGTAAAGGCAGCTGGGCGTAATTGGTGTAGTTGCTCGACGCGCCGTTAACTGCAAAGAACAGGCGGTGCCACATACCCCATAGCCAGTTACCTACAAAGTACACAGGGTTGGGCTTAAAATTGGCGGGTTTTTGCTGGGTATATGTATGGTCACGGGCCCACGGGCTGTACGCTTCACATTGCTGGACAGTAAGGACTTTGGCGCAATCCGGCACAGGATTGTGGTAACGCACCATGTTAACACCGTAGCGCTGGGCAAACAGCACAGACGTTACCAATAAAGCCACGACAAGTATGACCAGCCGGGGGCGATTGGCGCCCGCAAAGCCAGCCCTAAGACTTTGCCAGAAAGCCCTAGCCCTGGCGTCAAAGGTCAAAATGCCATATGCCAACAAGAACAACCAGGCCGCCAAAATAATCGGCAGGCCAGCATACTTAACTAATGACATCGCCATCGACAGCAGCACAAATACCAACAGCCCCAGAACGTTAACCTTACGCTTCCTGAAACTATCGATGACCGAAAAGGCACTCAGGCACAGCACAGGCAACAGCAAAATAAAGAGGTTGTCGTAGTTAATATGAGCAGCCAACTGTGGCACAATCGGGATCAAAATAAAGATAGCCAGGGATACATTTGTCAGCGAGAGTGAAGCCTTCATCCGTAGCAACACCTTGCGGTAAAGCACCAGCGCGCCTACGAACATGGCCACGTTCATTAAACGCAGCACGATAACTTGCAAGGTTTGGTCATGCACAAATTGGGCAATGACGCGGTAAGGGAAGCTCATTAGATAGTGGTACAGGTACGACGGATCCCTGTAAACCTGTCCGAACTGATCTGCATTCGGTGGCTGGTGGCCCAAAAACGGCAGCCAGTAATGTGAGTACAATTTAATCAGGCCAAAATGAAAATCCTCGTCGAAAGCCATAGGGTACACTGCCGAGAATACGAACCACAAAGCTTCAAAAACAAAGAAGCCCAAGATGATCCACCAGAACAAACGCGAGCTAAAGAAGTTGTATAGGCGAGTGCCAATATTTTTCATAACAAATTAACCCTATTATACACAGCTTTTCCTGAGGACAGCCTGGCAAGAAGCCGTGGCTGCTATCTGTGGTACTATTGGTAAGAAATGAAACGAAGGCTAAAGCTCGCGCTTGTTGTTCTAATTCTACTCGGGACAATCACACTATTTATCCAGTATGCAGCGACCCATCACGAGGTAATTAGCAAGATACGTGACCTATCACCAGGGATGCTAGCTATCCTGCTGGTTTTTTATGCGTTATGGTTCGTGTCGATCTCGGTAGTCCTGGCTACGAGTCTTAGGATGTATGGCAAGACCATTACCAAGCAAGAAAACATGCTGCTCAACGCATACTCGTCACTTGTTAACTTCTTTGGGCCAGGGCAGAGCGGGCCGGCTTTTAGGGGGCTGTATCTTAGAAAGCGTCACAACTTTTCGCTCAAGTACTACATCTTTACCACGCTGTTGTACTACGGATTCTACGCTGTCCTGAGCGCCTTTTTGTTGTGTGTCGGCAGCAGGCCATGGTGGCAAACGGTCCTATTGATGGTCACCGCTGCAATTGCCAGCGTGTTTATTATCCGCTGGTACGCCAGGCGGTCGGCACTCAAAGACCAGCCAGGGATTAATGCCAAAACCCTTAGTTGGATGTTCGGCGCGGTAGCATTACAAATGGTGGCCCAGGTCGGTATTTATACTGTGGAGCTGCATAGCGTTAGCCCAGGATCATCATTCTCACAGGTTCTGACCTATACTGGCGCGGCCAACTTTGCGTTGTTTGTCTCGCTGACGCCGGGAGCGATCGGTATCCGTGAGGCCTTTTTGGTGTTTAGCCAAAACCTACATCACATCAGTAATGCCGCCATTGTGGCAGCAAATATTATCGACCGTGCCACATATCTGATAGTCCTTGGTATTATGTTCGTGGCGGTGATTACCTTGCACGCCAAAGACCGTTTACATGTCCGTAGTGTCCGCGAAAATTCAGAAAAAACAAACGAAAAGGCAGCATAATAGGACAAGTAGGCCCTACACATTCATGAACGTAGTAGATATTGTCATCATTTTATTCTTCATTACCTCGCTTATGCGCGGTGTAGAGCTTGGCTTGGTACGCCAGGCTTGTTCGACTGCAGGATTACTAGCCGGATTATTCCTGGGAGCCTTTGTCCAGGGCAAGTTAATCCACCTGGCACAGACACCGATGTCCAAGGCGTTGCTGGCGCTCGTGATCATTATTAGCTTTATTGGCATCTTTTCTAGTTTAGGTGAATATGTCGGTGCACTCCTCCGTTTGCGTAGGGAACGTGCCAAACGTTTTAATATTTTGGACAAGCTCGACCGTGGAGTCGGCTCGGCAGTCGCTGGCATAACCTTACTGATCGTCGTCTGGCTCGGCGCATCTATCTTTAGTAGTGCGCCATTCCCAGCCGTCCAAAAACAGATCAAAACATCGGTTATCATTGCTCAGCTCAACAAGTCATTGCCTGGTGCGCCAAGCGTCGTATCACGCCTGGGCCACCTGATTGACCCCAATGGATTCCCAAACGTCTTTACAGGCCTAGAGCCAAACATTAACACCAACGCGCCATTACCTTCCATAGGGGATATGAACCCGGCCGTACAGGCCGACAGGGCATCTGTGGTCAAGATCGAAGGCGCCGGCTGTGGCGGCATCAGTGAAGGCTCGGGTTTTGTGGCAGATAACGGATTAGTAATTACCAACGCCCACGTCGTCGCTGGCGTACCTAACCCATATATTTTGGATGCCAACGGCAAACACCACACCCGAGTCATTTGGTTTGACCCCAACCTCGACCTCGCTGTCCTCCGCGCGGGTAACCTCGCCGGCAAACCTCTCACCATGCAAAGCAGCACAGCCGGGAACGGCACGCCTGGGGCAGCCCTGGGTTACCCAGGCGGTGGCGACTTTACGGCCAAAGTAGCTACGGTACTCGACGAGTTTAATGCCATAGGGCGCAATATTTACAACCAGGGTCAAACAGAACGTGGCGTATATTCAATTAAGGCGGACATCCAGCCAGGCAACTCTGGTGGACCACTTATTAATAAAGATGGTTCGGTAATTGGTATCGTCTTTGCTGAGTCAACCCAGTACAACCAAGTCGGCTACGCCCTGACTATGAACAACGTTATTAACGAATTCAACCAGGCCAAGAACCAGAAACAGACAGTAGGGAAGGGGACGTGTGCTGAGTAGCACAGATAATTCTCAGCATGAAAGGTATACTATTG
>CBJLZK010000063.1:0-5733 GCA_966427515.1 uncultured bacterium
ATCGGGATAGTAGATACCGCCCGGATACGGCGGCAGACTTCAAGCCCGTCCATTAGTGGCATGTTGATGTCAACGATTGCCAGATCAGCACCACGTGCCTCAAAAGCGTCAAATGCTTCCAGGCCGTTCGTGGCTTCGGTTACACTGAAACCAGCCTTATTAAGATAAGCGACTTCTACTTCACGAATCGCCGCCTCGTCCTCGGCAACCAGTATTTCCATACCTATAAGTGTACAGCGTGTATATGAATTTCCGATGAACCCACCCAAACGTGTATTATGTGGACATGGAGGTTTTGTTCGTATGCTCTGGCAACATTGGCCGCAGTCAGATGGCTATGGAATTCTTTAACCGCTACTCTGGCCACGGCCACACTGCCGGCTCAGCTGGCACTAACGTCACCGTTCTCGACGAAGAAATTGGCGGACGTGACGACGCACAGGTAGTTTTGCAAGCCATGGATGAGCTGGGCATAGATATGCGTCACAATCGCCGCACCCAACTAACGCCGGAAATGCTTGATGAGTACCAACGCATCATCGTTATGGCCGAACCTCACAAAATTCCTGATTGGTTACGCCATCACCCTGGCTTTGAGTACTGGGAAACACGCAACGTCAACGGCCTGCCACTAGAGGAAGTCAAACAAGTCCGCGACGAAATCAACCAAAAAGTTGATGCGCTAATCGAACACGCTAGACGCTCATGACCGAATCTTATTTCGACGTCTTCGACGAAAACGAACAGCCCACTGGTAAGGTTGCCAGTTACTCAGACGTACACAAAAAAGGCCTCTGGGTACGCGGCGTCCATGTGATCATCTACACGCCAGATTACGAAATCGTCATGCAAAAACGCGCGCCATCGATGAAGTACATGCCGGGCAAAATAGAGGTATCAGTTGGCGGAGGTGTCGACGCCGGTGAAACTCCCGAACAGGCTGCTATCCGCGAGACACGCGAAGAGTTCGGTATCGAACTGCATCAATCCGACCTGCGCTTTTTGGGCCGCACCAAATTCAACCACGCATCCAAAGGGCAGCTGCACCGCAACTTTATCTACAGCTACGCCGCGTGTGTACCTAAAGACAAGCTAGAGCATCTGCAGATTTCGGAAGAGACGTCATTGGCGTTCTTGATCTCGCGCAAAAAGCTACGTCGCGCGCTTACCAAGCACCGCATCAAACACGTTGGCATGATCACCAGCCAATACGCCTATTGGCGATTCCTGCTAGAGTCAATTTAGATAGGTTAGCGCTGGTGGGATTCCAGATATGCCTTTAGCACCAAGGCATGATTATGCTGTTCGTCATGAGTGGCATAAACAAGCGTGAGCTTGTCGTGGCCCTTAACTTGGTCCAAGAGCTCGCTGACTGCTTTGCTGTTAGCATCGAGCTCGGTTTGGTACCGCGCCTCAAACTCTTCGAATTTGGCAGGGTCGTGCCCAAACCAAGTCCGTAACTCCGAGCTAGGAGCAACATCCTTAAACCATAGGTCCAGCTGAGCCTTCTCTTTGCTTAGGCCCCTCGGCCATAGCCTGTCCACTAGAACCCTAAAGCCGTCTTCGTTAGTTGCTGTTTCGTATGCACGTTTAACTTGGATAATCATAACCCTTATTATAGCGGGTAATAAATTTTACATCCCTGCCAGTACAGAATTCGTACAATGACTGCGTGCGTAACATGGAGGAGTAAACATGGTAGAGCACATCGAAAAAATTCGTCACATAGCCAGTGATGGCACCGCCGACACAGAAACACGGCAAGTAATCGACAGGGACGATACGGTTGCTACCGAACGGACATCTGTTTTTACAGCTGCCCGGCTAATATGGTTCGTCGCAGATATTGTTTTGGTACTTCTTGCATTCCGTTTTGTCTTCGTGCTCTTAGGGGCAAACTCTGCGAATGCCTTTGCTAATTTTATCTACACCCTAAGCCACCCGTTCGCAGCGCCGTTCTTTGGACTCTTTAGCTACCAAACCGCCTATGGTACTTCCCGGTTCGAGATATCTACCCTAGTAGCCATGGCGGTCTACGCCTTAGTAGCCTACGGTCTAGCGCGCCTGGTTACCATCCGGCACCCACGCGAGTATTAATGTTGCATTTTCTACATTTCGCCGTTTAGGATAGCCAGATATACTGCGGCCATAACATAGGAGCAGTCATGGCAAAATATATTTTCGTCTATCGTTCTGGACAACCATTTGATATTTCTAAGCTACCCAAGGAGCAAGTTACCCAAATGATGCAAGCCTGGGGCGAATGGGTTGGCTCAATGGGTCCTGCGGTAATCGATAGCGGCAGCGCTTTCAACGCTGGCAGTAAAAGCGTAAAGCAAAATGGTATAGAAAGAGGCGACGAATTCGCCGCCGGTTATTCTATTATCGAAGCCAGCACTTTTGACGAGGCCCTTAGCCTGGCACAGGGCAGCCCCATTGTTGCCCGAGGCGGTAGCGTTGAAGTGTACGAAGCGTTTGGTGCCTAACTCTATAAGTAACGAGCTTGCACGTGGTCTTTGTTGATCCCATTAATCAGGTTCGTAAAACCCATGGCCCGCATAAAGTGCATGGACACATTCGAGCGGCTACCACTGTGGCAATACAGAATAATTTCGGTGTCTTTGGGCACGTCGCGCAGTTCTGGTGGATCACTCATCAACTTGGATGGCGGGATGTTGAGCGCACCCTCTACGTTGCCAGCTGCAAATTCGTGTGGCTCACGGACATCAATAATCAGGCGGTCCACTATGCTACCTCGAGAGCTTTTTGCAGGCGTGGCACGTCAAAGCCCAGGACCTTAGCCATAGAGCCATCTTCGTCTTCGACTGTGGTAAACGGCACTCCCATTTGGCCGCTCAGGCCAACCATCATCTGGGCGGCGTAGGGATTTTGGTCTACCTTGTACTCGGTGTACTCAACATTTTTGTCCTTGAGCCAACGGTTCAGCATAACGCAGTACGGGCATGTAGTGGTGCTATATACTGTTACTTTCTTCATATATCCTCCTTATTTTTCTAGGCACCTAGCACACGAACCCTGGACGACGAGACGTCCGTTCAGTTTGCACTCGCCGAGCTTGGCTTGAATCGTATTAAATAAGGCTTGGGGCAACTCTATATCACGCAGCCCGTCGCAGCATTCGCACTGGAAGTGGTCGTGCACACTAAGGTTGCTGTCAAATCGTGCAGCATTATCTTTGGTTGCTGGGGCCAAGGCTAGCTCATGACGCTCCACCATCCGGCCGGTAATGCGGTGCACTGTGGTTGCTGTAAGGTCAGGAAATGCTTGCTGCAAATACTCAAGGATTTGGGCATTCGTAGCGTGATGCGCCTCCTGCATAAAAGCCAAAACGGCACTCGTGTATTTAGTGGTTCGTTGCTCTGTCACAATCCTTAATGTAAATGGTTTACATTAAGATGTCAATTGTCGGAATTTCATTTAGGAACCACGGGCTCACAAAAGCCGACAAGGTTATGGGTTCCTTGCCGGCTCTGAATTACCAAGTCTTAAGCGAAGTTTAGCGGCGCTTTTTGGCAGCTTTGCTAGAAGTTTGAGCCACCCGGGCAGCGTGCATAAAGCCAAGGGCTGCTAGGACGAGCAAAACAGCTGCTCCGGTTAAGGCGCCCGCGGCAGCGTAGCCAGCGACTACAGCCATTGTGTCAAAGGCGTAAGCGTTCAGCAGCATGCCACGTAGCGACTCACCCTGGAAAAGTGTTGAGGCTTGCTTTGCCAACATGGCATTAGTAGGGTCAGCTATCGAAGCGGCGCTAACTTGTGAATAGGTCTTGCCACCACCGATTTTCTTTAGGTGCACCGCAATGTAATGGTCGGCAAAAACTTCAGCCTGGGCGCCTGTTACCAATTGTTGGCCAGCATATTTAGCGACCTTATCCTGGTCGGCTTGTGGCAAAGCAGCCAAAGAAGCGCTGCCCTTGTCGGGGAAGAAAATCTGTTCAGCTGCCAGCTGGTCGTGCACTTGGTTATGAATAAAGTTATGGGCGTACAGTAAGCCGGCCGAGGCAGCAAACAATACGACAGAGATAACTAAGCCCGTTGTAGAAACGAGTTTATCTAGTACGCTTCGATTCATGGAGAGCCCTCCTAAGGGTTTTATTTGTTCTTATTTTAGCATAAGCATTTTCGGAAATTGTCAGCTATTTTTAAGCTTCATGTCATTGGCATGAGTGAAATAGCTTATAGTAAGCAACACCACACTCCCCTACCATGAGAGCACAAGTTAGGAGGGGACTATGAAAGCTGTTGTATACAAAGGCCCGAGGCAGATTGCTGTCGAGGAAGTCGAAGACCCCACCCTTCAGGAGCCCACTGACATTTTAGTAAAAGTTACTTCGGCAGCTATCTGTGGTAGTGACTTGCATATGTACGAAGGCCGCACCGACGTTGAGCCAGGCCGAATACTCGGCCACGAGATTATAGGTGTTGTCGAAGAAGTCGGCAGTGCCGTTGACCAGCTCAAGCCAGGTGACCGTGTGGTACTGCCCTTCAATATTGCCTGTGGCAAATGCTTCAATTGTGTGCGGGGCTGGACTAACGCTTGCCTTAATATGAATTCTGATTCAGCGGGTGCAGCCTACGGCTACGCAGATATGGGGCCATACCGGGGTGGCCAAGCGCAAAAAGTTCTAGTACCGTTTGGCGGGTTTAATGCCCTCAAGCTACCGGGCGAACCTGGCGACGAATACGAAGACGACTTTTTGATGCTCGCTGACATCTTCCCTACCGCCTACCATGCTAACGAACTGGCTAAGGTGGGCATGGGTTACTCGGTAGCAATTTATGGGGCTGGGCCCGTGGGCCTACTGTCGGTCGTTTCGGCGCAACTACACGGTGCTGCACATATTTTTTGTATCGACTGGCACGCCGACCGCCTGGAGCAAGCTGAAGCATTTGGTGCAATCCCCATTGACTTCACCAAAACTGATCCAAAAAAATTTATAGCCGACTTCGCCAAACAGCACCAAGCCGCAGCCCGTCCTGGCGAAGAAAAAATGGAAGGCGTACTGGCCGGCATAGACGCCGTTGGCTACCAGGCTCTGGATTTTACAGATCCGACCCACGAAAAACATACCCAAGTGCTTAATGACCTGGCCCAGCTAGTAGAGCCAACTGGTGCAATTGGTATTATTGGTGTCTTCCGCCCAACAGATCCGGGCGCCAATAACGACCAAGCCAAACAAGGCACCTATCCGCTGCCACTCGGATTAATGTGGAGTAAAGGACTGTCCCTTGGTATGGGCCAGTGCCCTGTAAAACGCTACGATGTATTCTTGCGCGAAGAAATCGTAGCCGGCAAAGTCCACCCCGGCAAAATAGTTACCCATCACTGCAGCATCGACGAGGCTCCAGATTGCTACCGGCGCTTCGACAACCGCGAGGAAGGTGTGATCAAAATTGTCCTTAAGCCCAATGGCTAATAACAGTTAGCCGTACAGGACGTAGCGCCTAGACGGTTAGATATCCATGGTAAGGCGTCGGTATAGCTCTGTTGCCAGACATTAAAAGTGTGCTGCCCGCCAACTAGTTGCAGAACTGTATCCATTCCGGCAGCTTGAGCTTGTTTGTGCAGCTTGGTCATGCCAGCTACTAGCGTCACTTTGTCGCTCTTGCCCACCGCAAAGAAGCCACCTACGTGCGGATATGTACGATGGTCCAACAGCCATTCTGGTGGTGATTGCGGCCAGGCAGCCTTGGAGCCATCAAATAAGGCAGTGG